>JACRDE010000547.1 GCA_016212935.1 Desulfomonile tiedjei
CGCTGTGCACCGTGCCTGACACCACTTTTCGTAACGGGACCAGGTCCAAGGGATGGGAACCGACCTGGATCCCATGAGTTTTCCCAGATCGTCTTTGTACCAGTCGTGCATGACGTTTTCAGGGATCTCTTTCGGAGACGACTGTTCGGGCTTGATCAAGCTCTCGTATCCGTCGAAAAAGTCTATGAGGTCGCTGACACTGAGCTTGTTTTTCCGGTGCGGGTTTATCTTCGTGATGATCTCTTTGAGTGCGGCCAGATGTCCACTGGACAAATGTTCAGTGGGTCGGGGAAGCCTGTTCAGCAGATATTTGAATCTTCCGGAAGAGAGTGAGTACACCCTGCCTTCCGTCATCAATCGGCCAAGTGCTTCGTCAAAAAAGGGACGATAGGCAGTTGGAACCGCATTTCTCAAGCTTTTTAGCGTAGTTTTCTTCTTAGGAGCGAGTATCTCAAGTATTCTTTCCCCAGTCCAGGCTTGAGCAGGATGTCTCCAGAATCTCTTTCTGTCTCCCTTTCTAGCGGGTGGGTGTTCAAAAACGTCGCCGGACGCGGTCAATTCCAAGAGCACCTGTTCTACTCTGTCCACGTCCGCAGACCTTTTGGAGCCATATACAGCATGCGCGATCTGTGGTGAATTCAGGGGCTTGTCTGAAACGGCCAATGCGCCGCGGATCTCTTCCATTTCACGTCCCCTTTTAGGAATGGCGGGTTATAAGCAAGTTTGATGCTACACTTTTCGATCAGACATGGTGTTTTGTCAAGCGCAAAACAGGAGAATTCTGTCCTCGTAACGGATAGTCAAGAGGCGTAAGGGTAGGATCGTATCAGAGTGTTGCGATAGGAGAATCCCGGAGGAATCACTTAGGACGGATTCCTTCGGGATGGGAGTTTCAGATCAGGCTTCCGCTGCTACTTTGGCTTCGCCTTCTTCTTTGGCCTTCTTTGCGGCTGCGGCTTTCTTTGCTGCCTGTTCGGCCTTTATTTCTTCTACGGCCTTAGCCTGACGTGCGGGGTCAGTGTACCGGAAGATGAACTGACGATTACACGCACCCACACATGCTTTGGCCATGTCTTCGTCAAACTTCTCGTAATCGATCTCTATCCGGTCATTGACCATATTGACCACGTCCTTGGCCTTTCGAGTGCATGCGCCGCAATGAATGCATCCGGCCTTGCACACATTGCTCACGGCCTTACCGGAATCCTTGCTGCTGCAAGGCACGTACGCGACAGCGTCCTTGGGAAGCATCTGCAAAACCTGCTTGGGACAGGTCTTAATGCAAACTCCGCAGCCCGTGCAGGCATCCGGGTCTATCGCCGGCATGCCGTCTTTCATGTGTATCGCGTGGAACGGGCATGCAACCTCGCAGTCACCGTATCCCACACACGCGAAATCACACTCGTACGGACCTCCAAAGGCTATAGAAGCGGCCTGACAAGTGTCGAATCCGACGTACGTGTGCTTCTTCTTTACCTCTCCGTCGTTCCTGGAACAACGGAGGACTGAAATCACAGCACTTGCAGCGCCCGCTGCCTTTCCGGTGATTGCCGCGACCTTCTCTGCGACCTCCTGCTTACCAGGAGCGCATTTTCCAGTTGGGCAGGCTGGATCAGTTACAACGGCCTCTGCATAGGATTCACATCCGGCGAATCCGCACGCTCCGCAGTTGGCACCTGGCAGACACGCCCTCACCGCCTCTATCTTGGGGTCGACTTTCACTGCGAAGCGCTGGGCTGCATAAGCCAAAGCCACTCCGCAGACAACACCGAATATGGCAAAGAATGCAATTCCCCAGATCGCTATATTCCAGACATTCTCCATATGTAGTACCTCACACGCCTCGGGAAGCTACCCGTTGCGATGTTTCTTTTGCTGTTTCAACGATATACGCTGCACCGATTCTTGAGAAATCGATGATCCATAATAGCCCTTCGAGCCTCAAGAATCAACGGCACCGGCTTCCAATCAGCTAGAAAATGGACAGACCGGAAAACCCGAGAAACGCCAAGGCAAAAAGTCCGGTCACTACGAACGCAATGGGAAGCCCCTTGAATGTTGCCGGAACTCGTGCCAGCTCCAGTTTCTCACGCACGGATGCCATGAGGAACATAGCGATGGCAAAACCAACCCCAGCGCCAAGTCCAAATATGAGGCTCTCGAAAGCCCCGTAATTCCTGTCCGCGTTGAGCAAAGGAACCGCAAGGATGATGCAGTTGGTAGTGATCAGAACCAGGTATACTCCCAGTTTTTTGAACAGATAAGGGTTCACCTTTCGCAGAATGGTATCCACCGCTTGCACGAAAATCGCGACCGTTCCAATGAACACGATGATTTTCAGGAAGTCCAGATGCAGGGCCCGCAGAACGTAGGTGTACAAGGCCCAACTGATGATCGCGCTCAATACCATGACAAGGGTGAACGTGATTCCCATTCCCACAGCGGTTTCTTTTTTCTGGGAAACTCCGAAGAATATACAAAGTCCAAGATACTTCGTAAAAACGAAGTTTTCGATCAACATCGCTGCAAGCAGCAGCCCGAAGAGAATCTGGAATTGACCCTTCTTAACAAAGAATTCCCTTGAGCCCAGGACCTTGCCCTCGGACGAGACGTCTTTGGCCTCAACAACATACTCGCTGGAGAGATTCAGGCTCTCTTTGAATTTCAGTACGGCCGTCACTCTTCTAGAATCCAGCTCCACAGATTCCACTGCGACCTTGATATCCGGATCCGGTTTCTCGAAAACAGAAAAGTTGTTGGTGTTTTTGGCCCAGCTCTCATCAACAGGTATTCCGAAACTGATTTCTATTTCTTTATCTTTCTTGAAGGCTCCAGATCCTGCGGTTTCCGCTATCACCGGGGACGCGATCACAAGCAAAAGCAGGAAAACCCAGGCTGCCTTCATGGCAAATCTGCAGATATTCATCAATGGCCTCCTCCAGATGCTGGGATCTTGCCCGTGATCTTGTACTCGATCCAGTTGAACGTGGCCATGACAAATCCGATCACAAAAAAGCCTCCAGCCGGTAAGATCATCACCAGAAACTTGAGATCGACAATGTCCTGACCGAAGATCTGGCCTAAACCGAAGAATTCACGGATAGCGCTCACCAGACAAAGCCCGAAAGTAAACCCGATCCCCATTCCAAGTCCGTCAAAGAACGAGGGAACCAGAGGCTCTTTGGAGGCAAACAGCTCCAGTCGTGAAATGATGATCGCGAAAACCACTATGAGCTTGATGAAAAGCTCTATTTTCTCGTACGTATGGGGATCGTAAGCGGACAGAACCATGTCTATCACGCTCACCCAAAGGGCGATCACTATGACGTATGCCGGAATTCTTATACGAGGATGAATGAGCGACTTGAAAATTGAGACCGTGCAGCTTGAAAGTACCTGCACGAATATGACTGCTATGCCCAGATATAACCCGTTCTTTACGGAAGTGGTCACCGCCACAGCGGGGCATAAGCTCAGGGCCAGACGGAAGATCGGGTTCTCAGGGATGAGCCCGTTCCATAAGAGCGTTACGTTCCTGTTCACCTTAGACCTCCCCTTAGAATGCAGCCTGGACGTTTTCTTGCTTCATCACATCAGCAAGAATGCCAAACCTGTAAACGAATTTTCTGACTGTTTCCTTCACACCGTTGGTCACAGCCCTCGAGGATATCGTCGCACCGGTCAGTGCATAAATGTCATCTTTCAGGTGTTTTTCACTGATCTGACCGATTTGATCTTGAGTCGCTTTGCTTTTCGAGGGATCTAGAGCAACAAGGTAGTCAGTAGGCAGAGGCTCTTTCACAACCTTCAGGGTTTTCAGAATTTCGAGTGTCTTTCCCTTGAACTGATTCTTGAAGTAATCGCGTTTGATTTCATCACCGAGTCCGGGGTCTTCTTCGGATTTGGTGATCTCAATGCCTGTGACCGTGAAATCTGGATTCAGCGATACCATAAGATTGACAAAAGTCTTGAAGCCCTGAGTCACGCCGGGCACGACGTATCCGAGACGTTTGTCCCCGAGGTTCGCGACGTACACGGTATCGGCGTACGTAGCCTTCGCGTCCTTCGGAAGGGCCTCTTTGACAGCAGCGTCTCTAGTACCCGCATCAGCGATCTTGGCAGCATCCGCTTTTAAGGGAATGGCCTTTAGTGGTTTGCCGGCGAGATCCACCGTAACCAGAGCGTAGCCCTTGTCCTTCAGAGGAACCAGGTACCCGAGCAAAGTGGCTTTCGGCTCGCTTACAACATATCTTTGCACAGGAAAAATCTTGAGATCTTCCGGTGCCTTTTTGCCGTGCCCGAATCCGAGCAGACCTTGTATTGTCTCTTCTTTGATTTTCTCTTGGTTCTTTTTGCGAACGTCTTCAGTTTTGGCGAAAACCGCCCCAAGAATCAGTGCGGCAGCCACACAAATTGCAGTCAAGCTGATTGTGATCTTTATGATTTCTTTCATGGAAGCCTCATTTCCTTCCCACCGCTACTTTGTGGCTGCCACAGGGGCCTGTTTGGGGAGTGCAAACCTTTTCGGTCTGAACCACTCTTCCAGGCTCGGGGTCAGGCAGTTCATAAGCAGGATGGAATAAGCCACTCCTTCAGGATAGCCGCCCTTGAGGCGTATGAGCAAAGTCAACGCCCCCACTCCAATGCCGAAGACTATTTGAGCAGCCTTCTGGGTGGGCGATGTCACGTAATCGGTGGCCATGTAAAAGGCTCCCAGCATCAATCCGCCGGAAAGCACATGCACCAGAGGCTGACCGGAAAACCAGGTTTCTCCGCCGAATATCCAGGACAACACTGCCACCGTGGCAATGGTGGACACTGGAATGTGCCAGGTTATTATGCCTCGGATCATCATGAATAGACCCCCGGCAAGAATCAGGAGCGCAGATGTCTCACCGATACAACCGGGTTTTATTCCGATGAAAAAGTTCTGGTAGACGGTTGAAAGATTGCCGAACTGTTGGGTAAAGGCAGAAAGACCGTACTGCTTCAAAACCTGAAGCGGCGTGGCTGTGGAAACCGCGTCAAGACCACCGCTGATGTAAACATCAACAGCGGACTTTGACCAGTCGATGGGCGGAATCCATGCTGCCGTCATGTACACCGGAAAAGCAGCCATCAGAAGCGCTCTTCCTACCAGGGCAGGGTTCCAGATATTGAACCCAAGACCGCCCATGAGTTCCTTGTTAATGAAGATAGCGGCTACAGCCCCTACAATCGGAAGCCAATAGGGGACTCCAGGCGGTATCACAAAAGCCATAAGAATTCCGGTCAGTGCTGCGCTGCCGTCACTCACTGAGACCGGCCGGCCCAAAGCTTTTTGAGAAATCGCCTCAACCGCCATACACGAGATCATGCTGACCAGCGTGATCAATAATCCCCTTAAGCCGAATACGTAGATGGACAGCAACATCGCTGGAATCAACGAAGCTGACACCGTCCACATGATGCTCGCCGTGGTTTTGTCCGCTCTAATGTGAGGAGAAACCGATACGGCCCATTGGGGTTCCAATGTCGGGTTTTTTTGCTCTAGCGTTTCGATCTTCGTATCCTCCCCCGGACGTATCCGCTACTGTCAGGCCGAGCATTGTCTCCGTATCGCCTGGATAGCGACTAAGGAAGAATGGCGGCTCCAAGTAACGAAATGGCTGACGCCTCTGAGACAACGGTTACGCCGGAATTTCTGAAATACAGTGGCATGCCCAAAAAACGCCGAACAGACGCAAAACATCCGTCAGCGATGGGTAATACAGTCCGATCCCTTGTCTCACTCAAAAGAGGAGCAAAGGCGATCGGACTTGGGTTAACCGTGCTTTTTAATCGCGATTTTTGCAAGTCTGGCGAACTGTACCATCGGGCGCTTCGCGGGACAGACGTAAGCGCAGCACCCGCATTCAAAACAATCGAACACACCGAATTTTTCGGTCAAGTGGCCTTTTCCGGCCTCAACATAGATCCCAATTTCTTTCGGAGCCAACCCCATGGGGCAGGCCTTAATGCACCAGCCACAGTTGATACATGGGCCATGGGGATCAACGTTGGTTTCCTGGCTATTAAGGAAAAGCACGCCTGAGGTTGTCTTGGTTATGGGGACGTCCAGGGTGGACATGGCGAATCCCATCATTGGGCCGCCGGACACGATCTTGAGCAAATCCTCAGTACCGCCCAAGTAATTCACTACGTCAGAGAGAACGGTGCCCACCTTAACCTGTAGATTGGCCTGTCGCTTGATCGCCCGCCCTGAAAAAGTCACAACCTTTTCATAAAGCGGCTTCTGCATGGTTGCAGCCTCGAAAACCGCCAGGGTCGTGGAGATATTCTGGACGATCACGCCTACATCGAAAGGAAGCCCGCCGCCGGGGACAGCTCTGTTCGTCAGGGAAAAGATGAGCTGCTTTTCGGAGCCCTGCGGATACTTCACCTGCATGCCCTGAACCCGCACGCCGAGATCATCGGAACCGGACGACTGTTGAGCGACCTTTGACATCACATTTATGGCGTCGGGCTTGTTCAGTTCTATACCGATGACCGCCTGCTTTATTCCCAGGATTTTCAGCAGAATTTTGGTGCCTTCCACCACTTTTTCCGGAAGCTCCAGCATGATTCTGTGGTCGGTGGTAAGGTACGGTTCACATTCGGCTCCGTTAAGAATCAGAGTGTCGATTTTGGCGGACGGCGGAGGCGAAAGCTTCACGTGGGTCGGGAATCCGGCTCCACCGAGGCCCACTATTCCCGCGTCTTTCACGCGGGCAAGGAGCTGCTCTCTGGTGAGCTTGCGCCAGTCGT
Source organism: Desulfomonile tiedjei (assembly GCA_016212935.1). Lineage (GTDB taxonomy): Bacteria > Desulfobacterota > Desulfomonilia > Desulfomonilales > Desulfomonilaceae > Desulfomonile > Desulfomonile tiedjei_A. The sequence goes on from JACRDE010000547.1 coordinate 6,787, forward strand.
CGGATTCGTATTGACGTGGGGCAGCGGACGGGTCTCTGTCGATTATTACAGCGTCGCATCTGACCATTGTTGGATGCGGCCGTGTTTCGATGGCCTTGACCGTTCCGGACACGCTGCTGTGGATAGTCGCGCCGAGGGCTTTTTCCACGGTGGCGATCACGTCGCCCTCTTGCACTTCCTGTTTCTTTTTCACAACGGGTTTTGCCGGCGCCCCGAAGTGCATGGATAGCGGAAGAACGACCTGGTCCGGAACCGGCATTTGTTCAATGGCCAGGTGTTCAGTGAGTTCCTTGTGTTCTTCGGGGTGTATCCCGCCTTTGGGGAATGTAGATCCTGCCATGATTCCTCTTTATGCGCGTCATGTAGGTGGTGAGGCGCTGCACAAGGTCTATGACGGGCTGTCGAGGGACACCCGCGCACCTCGCGCCGGGCCTGCAGATCAACTCATCGAGTCGTGATTCTTAAGCCCTCCGGTGTGCCCGGGGGCCGTTTCGTCCCATATCCCTGAGCAATGTTACGGCAAAATAGGATAATGTGCTACGCTGTGTGTGTCAAGAGGTTCTTCCGGCCCACTGACGGGTCGATTCGCCCCTATGCGATGATGACGCACTGGTTTTTTCCAGATTGAGGAATGGCGGAATCTTGTTAAATCAATGTGTTGACTGTACGAGAGGGAAAGTGGGTGCCTCCGGACTGAAAAAACTCTTTCATCATTGGCTCAGATGAGACAATTTACATGATGAACGATTCGGACTTTTCTTTAGGAGACGTACTCTGGCGCCTGCTCCTACACGGTTTCGTTTTCAGACAAGTGATTCTTCGGCAATCTGGAAGTCTCTTTCACCTCGGGCGCCGCTAGGCCGTAGGAACTCCGTCAAGGAGACCACCAGCCTGCCATCACGACCATGTTGCTCATTCGAAAGCGCATCAACATTTCACAGATTGGGAGTCGAAGCATGGGAATAAGTCTTGAGGAAATAATTATGGAGAGAATAACCGGGCCGGGGTGGGTGGCCACCCGTGGAGTAGTCCGAGATCCGAGGTCGGCATCTTCCGCGGAGATCGAGGAGGCCGAACAGGCTATGAAGAACCTTGCAGAGCGTGGCCTCGTAACCTTGTGGCGATTGATCCTGGAACATGACGGTTCTCAGATGTTAGCCGCAGCAAAACCCGGGCTGCAGTTGGACAAAGACCTGGAAGAACGCGGAGCCTGGGCCAAAGCTGAGCTCTATTAGGGCTTCAAATGGCGAAAACTCCCTCTTCTGGGAAATTGCCACCTCATCCTATGGTCTCTCGGTTCATTCGGATTTCCGGGGTCCTTTGCACAGACTTTTCTGTCCTTACGGGCCAATTGTGGCTATTCAGCGATGCGAACACTCACTGACCGGCAGATTTATGAACAGTTCACCCTGAAATGTCTGGTAAAGGCCAGGCGCTTCGTGTGGATCGCTACTGCGAACATAAAAGCCACCGGCCTTCTCTATCAAGGCCGATTCATCACCTTTGTGGATCTCATGGCGCTCCTCGTGAACCGGGGCGTGGGCTTCCGCATCATTCATGCGGAGATTCCTTCCAGGCCGTTCCGAGAGCGATACGAGCAACTAGACTCCAAAGGAACCCTGAGCGCTGGCGTGGAATTCCTCCACTGCATACGCATGCACTCGAAGGTATTCATTGTGGACGGAACCGCAGCCCTAGTGGGCAGTCCCAATCTGACCGGAGCGGGAATCGGAGCCAAAGGCGATGCGAAGAGGAATTTCGAGATCGGTTTCCTTTTCGACACAGAGGAAGAGACTTCCCCATTCCTCGAGTATTTCGATTTCGTCTGGATGGGCGGTCCCTGTCCCACGTGCGGCCACAGAGGCATCTGTCCTGCACCTGCAGCGTAGACTTACTTTTTCTGCCCTATGGGAAAACTAACCTAGAAAACATATATTACCGATGTACAAAGTGCTATAATATAGAAAAGTGGTTCAGGATCCAGATTAACCATAGCTCTCCTGACGCGAACTATTCGCCAACAACACAAATGGAAAGGAGAGAGTGTCATGAAGGCTGGAATTTTCTTCACCGGGTCCGGCCCTATTCTTCTCTTGACTTCGTATGATTCCCTTACGAACGAGCATCTTGTGGACAAGCTCTCTGCCAAGGGAATCAAGAAGTTCATCGCATTCGAAGTCCCTGTGGATTCGCTGCAACAGAAATACGGAAAACATTACAACGTGATCATGCATGATCTTCATCAGCAGGACGATCTGCGCGTGCTCGATTACGACGGGCATCATGTGTTCGGACACTTCAACCTCAAGGAGTTGGGGCAACCGGTTTACTTTGAACCGTAATGAAGCCAAAATACCTCTGAATTGGCCCAGGAATGCAATTGGGGAAACTGCTCAGACATACCAGTTTCCCCAACTGTTTTGTAAGCATTGAGTCATGACGGCCGCACCATGGTGTCCTATCAACACCTATTTGTGCTCCCCGTAGAACACTCCGGAAATTCTCGTACGAATTCGCAATCAAAGAAGCAAAACAGGAACTCTGCGACGGCCCTGCGGTTCATAGCACAGATCATTTCCAGTAGACTGCGCTGTCCTGAGCAAACTCGGCGAAGGTTCGAGGCTTCCGCCCCGTGACGTTCTCCACCTCGTGAGTGGTCGCGGCCATGTAGCCGGCCCGAACGAATGAGTAGAGGAACCCGAGGTACTGCACCGCCCCCTCAGGCATGCCTTGAGAGCGCGCCCCCTGAAGCATCCCATCTTCGCTCAGGCACTGATACGCGATGAGCTTGCCCGAGGCCGCGCTCATAATTCCCGCAACTTCCGCATGGCTCAATGCTTCCGAACCCGTGAGGTCGAACGCCTCGGAATACAGCTTCTTTTCGAATGCGATTGCAGCCACTTCTGCGATATCCCTGGTGGATATGAAACTGGTTTTGCCCTCATCGGCCGCAACAAAAATGGTGCCATGTTCTTTAATCATCGGAGCCATCCAACCGGTGGAAAAGTTCTCCATGAAGAAGTTGGGCCGCAGGATGGTGTATTTGACACCAGCATCCATGAGGGCAAGCTCGACAACCCGCAGGGGAGCCTCTTCATTCTGGTCCACGCCCAGTGCTGAATTGAACACGATATGGCCCACTCCCAGGGCCTTGGCTTGGGCAATGACGGGTCGGAGCTTGGCGGGAGCGTCGGGATCGAGGGGCGGTGCCACCAGAAACAAACCCTCAACGCCTCCCAGTGCGGCCTCATAGGTGGAAGGATCTTGATAGACCAATTTCACTCGCTCCACGCCTTCCGGTAAACGCAGTTTGGTCGGGTCGGTCGAAGCGGCCCTCAGTGAGGCCCCTCTTCCGGCCAAGGCCTTCACGACGGCGCTTCCCAAATTCCCCGTGGCGCCCGTCACCAGGATTTTTTCAGACATCATCAGACTCCTTTCCTTCTGCATTGATCATGCTTGTCCGCCGGTCATTTCTCTCGCTATCGAAATGATAACTATGCGCTTGCATGATGGTACAGTAGATAATATTATTAAGCGTCAAATAGTCAAGTAGGCACTATTTTGTGATATAGTATCCAAAAAGTAACCGTGGGAGGCAATGATGAAAGGCAACAGCGCGTGCCCTGTGACGAATACCATGGCGGTAATTGGTGGCAAGTGGAAGCCCATCATCATGTGGATCATCCGGGATCGATCGAGACGATTCGGTGAAATACGAAAGCTCATTCTCGGAATAACTCAAAAGATGCTCACGCAACAACTTAGAGAGCTTGAAAATGACGGCATCATTCACCGGGAGGTCTATCCAGTCGTCCCCCCAAAGGTGGAATACTCGCTGACAGAGCTGGGGCGCACGCTGACGCCGATCCTGGAAGCCATGGCAGAATGGGGGAAGTCCGAAGAGAAACGTGGCCGACCATGAGGAGGGCGTCTTGGGAGGCGACGCAGGAGAATGCTCCACAGTACCCGGAACGTACGTCACCTATTGCCGAGGAAAGGATTGACTGTGGAACGAGTTTATATACTCCTGTCAGGACTGACTCTTGCTCAAAAGCTGTGACAGCATGAGTAGGACCGGTAAGATGAGACTGTCTCAGAGCTCCAAGCCCACGGTGAATCGTGCCACGATTTCGTCACCCTAACCAATTTTGAGACAGTTTCAGATGCCGGTCGCTACCGCGCCGATTATTGCTTTAGCTCCTTGATCGTAGCGAACTGATCCAGGGCCTCGGGATTGGCGAGAGCGTCTTTGTTGGTAACCGGCTTGCCTTCAATCACGTTTCTGACAGCCATTTCGACTTTCTTCCCGTTGAGAGTGCACGGAATGTCCGACACAGGTAGGATCAGAGCAGGCACGTGCCTGGGAGTTGTGTTGTCCCTGATGTTCTTCTTGATCTTGTTTTTCAGGTCGTCATTTAGTTCCGAATTAGGAGCCGGCTTCACGAACAAGAGCACCCTGACGTCATTTTCCCAGTTCTGCCCCACAACTATACTGTCGGCAATCTCGTCCATGGCCTCTACCACTCGATAGATCTCGGCGGTGCCGATGCGGACACCCGCAGGATTGAGTGTGGCGTCGGAACGGCCGAAAATCTTCACTCCCCCGTGCTCTGTGATTTCCACGAAGTCGCCGTGATGCCAGACATTGGGAAACATATCAAAATAGGCGCTCCTGTATTTCTTGTTATCCGGGTCCTTCCAAAAGTAGATCGGCTGGGAAGGAAAAGTCGCGGAGCACACGAGCTCGCCCTGTTGACCCATGACCGATTTGCCTCTCAGGTCGTAAGCCTCGACTTTCATGCCCAGGCCGCGGGTCTGGAGTTCGCCCTCATAAACCGGCAGTACCGGGCATCCAAGTGCAAAACATGAAATTATATCCGTGCCCCCGGAAATGGAGGCCAGATCGAGATCGTCTTTGATGTCGCGATAAACGAACTGGAAACTCTCTTCTGAAAGCGGGGATCCAGTGGAGCACATGGTCTTCAAAGAAGACAAATCGTATTTTTCCTTCGGCTTCAAGCCTGCTTTCTCGACGCCAGCAATGTACCTAGCGCTGGTTCCGAAAATAGTCATCTTCTCGTCCTGCGCCAATTGGAATATCGCACCAGCGTCAGGATAGAACGGCGACCCGTCGAAGAGAATCACGGTAGCCCCGATTGCGAGACCGCTCACGAGCCAATTCCACATCATCCAACCGCAAGTAGTGAAATAATAGATCTTATCGTCTCTCTTCAAATCGACGTGAAGGACGTGTTCTTTGAGATGCTGAATCAGTGTTCCGCCCGCGCCGTGAACCATGCACTTGGGTAGCCCCGTGGTGCCAGAGGAATACATAATGTACAGGGGATGATCGAAAGGAAGTTGTTCGAATTTAATCTCCAGCCCCTGGTCCTTGGAAATGAAGTCCTGATAGTGAACGGAATTTGGAATTTTGCTGATATCGGAGCGTTCCTGGGTATATGGGATTACTACAATCTTCTCAATGCTCGGGAGTTCTTTGATGATCCCGCTTATTTTCTCCAGGGAATCGTGGGCCTTCCCGTTGTAGAAATAGCCGTTCGCTGTAAACAGTATCTTGGGCTCAATCTGTCCGAATCGGTCGAGTACGCCCTTTATCCCGAAATCAGGAGAACATGAAGACCAGACGGCGCCCATACTGGTTGCAGCCAGCATAGCAATAATGGTCTCGATCATGTTGGGAACGTATCCCGCTACCCTATCCCCTGTCCTTACCCCAGCCAACTTGAGCGCTTGGGCCATCCTGGCCACCTGATCGTAGAGCTGGGCATAGGTGATTCGGACCTTCTGCTGACCTTCACCCTGGAAAACCAGGGCCGGCTGATCATCCCGAAATCTAAGAAGATTTTCAGCGAAGTTGAGTCGCGCTCCTACAAACCATTTGGCCCCAATCATAGTGGGCGAATCTTCCAGCACCTTGTCGTAAGGCTTGGACACTATCACGCCACAGAAGTCCCATACTGCGACCCAGAATTCCTCGCGTTTGTCTACAGACCACTGGTAAAGATCCTGATAACCCTTAAGGCCCAGAGAGTACTTGTCATTGACGAACTGAATGAACCTGGTGATATTCGCATTGTTGATGCGTTCCTCGGACGGTTCCCAAAGAGGGCGCATAATCGAACCTCCTTTTGCGGGGTAGGTGAACAGAGATTGTCCTTTGATGAGGTAATACTAGTTTTCTTGCGGCGCAAGCAAAAGCTGTCCCACGCCATTTCTACGGGCTTTCAGAAAAAACGCCGGCATGACTGGGAGCAAGGCTGAATTATTTCCTGTATAGGGCCTTGTCCGACCAGTCAGACGGAAACTTCTGGCCCGGCGCTTCACCGAGCTTCTTTTTCACACCGTCCAGGCCTTTTCTCTTGTATTCCTCACGAGGCGCCTTGGGTATTCTACGGTTCAGAATCGATTCGGATCTCAGTCTCCGGCCGATGGTTTTCTCCATCATTGTTCCCAGGTCCAGGAGCCGGTCCACATCGATTCCTGTTTCGATTTTCATTTCATCCATCATTACGATCATATCTTCAATGCTCTGGAGACCCACAACATTTGGATCGCGATAATAGTAGGCCCCTGTGCCGCTGACCGGGGTGCGATCCATGAAATTAGCAGGCTGGCCCCCGAGGCCTCCGAGCGTTCCTTCGAAAATTTCGATTCCGGCCTGAAGAGCGGCCAACACATTGGCGGTTCCCCAACCTCGGGTAACGTGGAAATGCGCAATATGGAGTTGCTTGTCAGGTATTTCCTCCAGAATCATGGAGAAATACCTGTACACCTGGTCAGGAGGAGCGCTTCCGTCGTGGTCCGCGTGCTCGATGTCCGATGCGCCTATGTCCAGCCAACGCTTGGTGAACTCCACAGCCTCGGACAACTCAGTGGGGCCGGAGATGGGCGATCCCCAGATAGTGGAGACAGTTCCGCACATTTTGATGCCTTCGGCTTTTGTTTTCTCTATGCAGCGTTTCGCCTCCGTCCAGTAATTAGGCAGGGTGGTTCCGGAATTTGCGAAGTGATGCTGCTCGTCCGTGGAAACCATCATCAAGACACGATCCGGTCCCCAGCCTTCTTTCTTCGCTTCTATCGCCCGGTCCACGGACTTTTCTCTAATGGTGATGGCAGTGAGTGTGATGTCGCCCCAGTTTACTCCTGCACGGGAAAGCTTCTTGGAATCCCTGAGTCGCTTGAACAGTTCGTCAGCGTCCTTGAATTGAGGCATAAGAGCAGGATTTCCGAAATTGGTCACCTCCAGGTCCTTTATCCCGCAAAGGATAAGCTCTTCCAGATAAAACAACTTGGCATCCGTGGGAATCCAATGCTCTTCGTGCTGAAACCCGTCACGGATCGTGATGTCGTTCACCTGGACTTTTTTGGGATAGTTCAATTCGTGAACCGGCATAAGGGCGCTCCTCCTTAGATCTATTCACCGGTATAGACCGGTTTGCGTTTTTCCCTGAAAGCTGTCAGTCCTTCGGTTCTATCCTTGGTGGGGATCGTAACCGCGTAGGCATTGGATTCTATGGCCAATCCTACGGGGAGGCTTACCTCTGTTCCCTTGTTAACGGCGTATTTTGCCTGAGCCAATGCCACAGGACCGTTCGCTGCTATCTCTCCGGCAATCTCCCTGGATCTCTCCAAGAGGCGTTCAGGCTCCAGCACCTCCAGGAAAAGACCTATTTCGAAACCCTCCTGGGCCTTGATTCGTCTGGCTCGAAAGATCATTTCTTTGGCTCTGGGGATCCCAACAACTCTGGGGAGCCTCTGGGTCCCGCCCGCACCGGGAATTACGCCCAGGCTTGTTTCGGTAAGTCCTACAACAGCGGTTGAAGAGGCAAGTCTTATATCACAAGCCAGAGCCAGTTCCAGCCCCCCGCCGAAAGCGTACCCGTTGACAGCTGCTATGACGGGCTTGGGAAGCTCTTCCACAGCAGTGAAAAGGTTGCGAATAGTCTGAATATAGAGCCTCACCTGATCGGGTGTCATGCCTGCTCTTTCCTTCAAGTCCGCACCTGTGCTGAACGCGTTTTTTCCTTCTGTAGACCCAGTTATGATCACAACCTTGACGGACCGATCAAAAGCGATTTCTTCAACAGCTGTACCGAATTCCTCAAGAAGCGGCATGTCGAAGCAGTTCAAGGCTTGCGGACGATTTATGGTAAGGACTACAATCCCGTCCCTGAACTCTCTAACGAGACTCTCAGTTCCACCCATCCCTTTCCTCCTCCACACGCGGGTCTCGAACGATGCGACCTCGTCGGACCATTTCTTTTGAGCAATGGATCAAAGAATTTGTCTGTGAATACTTTCCAGCGGCCAAGCTGAGGGAGAAGGGTCTCTTCCCTCGAAAAGCTTCACACACAGCAGAATAGCGAATATGTACGAAAACGGCACCATCTATAACATTTTTCGTCTTGACTTTTCAATATGAGTTTAGCATTTACTATACTTGGTTCAAGCGTTTCCCTGAATCTCCCGAAAAACAAGGCCCCGTACCCGAGAGGGCCATTGAGAGACCCCCGACTTGAATATTCTTACTGACCGAAACCGACTATATCCCAGACGCTGTAAACGGATATTTCTTAGTCTGATCGTTCTCGTAGACCCGAGAACCCACTCCAGGTGTAGCTCTGCGGTGGATCGTATTTACCCACTGCAATACTCAAGGAAGGCAGTAGATAAATCCGGTAACGATGCCGGCTCCATGGCATAGTTCAGCATACAGAACTATGGCCCCAAGTGAGACCACCCCCCTTGGTCGACAAAGGGGGACTTACAGCGGAGATTGACGCGTTTCAAGCTGTTTTCAAATCTCAGACCCTAATCACAAATTTCGATTCCATCCACCAGGTAAGTCTTGACCTGGAGAAGCGGTTTTGCTATTTTCAAATGCCTCATCTCATCGATCGGCAGGGAAATTCAACAACATCAGCTCCGAAAGGAGCCTCAAGGTTTCACCCCGAGACATCGAAACATGGGCTTCGACTGCGCACTAGCCCAAAATCTACTATGGATTTCGCAAAGGGGATTCTGAATGTCGGAAGTCATACTAGAGGCTAAGAACGTCTTCCTGTCTTTTCATGGTGTGGCCGCGCTGACCAACGTTAGCTTCCAGGTCAGGAAAGGTGAGATTTTCTCCATAATAGGCCCCAACGGAGCTGGAAAGACCTGCATGATGAACTGCGTCAACGGTCTTTATCACCCCAAGAAGGGGCAGCTAGTCTTCAAGGGCCAAGATATCACCAATTACTCACCACACAAACGGGCGGCCATGGGCCTATCCAGAACGTTTCAGAAAATCGAGTTATTCGGAGGCATGACTGTCTTGGATAACATTCGTCTGGGACGTCACTTACGTCTCAAATCCGGACTTCTCAGTTCATCGGTATATTGGGGAAAGACATCCCAAGAAGAAATCGAGACCCGCAAATTCATAGAAGAAGAGATCATAGACCTTCTCGAGATTGAAGCAGTCCGCAACGAAATCACCGGCATGCTTCCTTACGGCATGCAGAAGCGCATTGAATTGGCAAGGGCCCTTGCGGTTCAGCCTGAACTCATTCTCCTGGATGAACCTCTAGCCGGGCTGAACCTGGAAGAGGTAGAAGATATGGCCCGTTTCATAGTGGATATCAACGAGGACAAGCGGTGGAAGGTCACTTGCGTGCTGGTGGAACACGACATGGGCGTGGTCATGGACCTTTCAGACCAGGTCATGGTCCTCAATTTCGGGGTAAAAATAGCCGACGGAACTCCTTCGGAAATCCAGGAAAACCCGGAAGTCATCAAGGCCTATCTGGGCGAGGTGGAGGATCTATATGTCAGCCGCAGGTAAAGAACATTACGAAGGTGAAATCAACATCACCGACGACCTTACTTTGCCAAAGCTCCTTGTGCAGCAAGCAAGAAAATTCGGGGAAGCCAAAGTTGCCATGCGAGAAAAAGAGTTTGGCATATGGAGTCCTGTAACCTGGAAAGACTACCTGGAAAACGTGAAAGAAATAACGCTGGGTCTGATTGCCCTGGGCCTTGAACCTGGCGACAAAGTCATAATGATTGGCGATAACCGTCCTGAAGCCCTCTGGACTGAAATGGCGGCAATGTGCGGCGGCGGGATAGGGGTTTGGCTCTTCCAAGATTGCCTCATGGACGAAGTCAAGTACATAGTGGACCACTCGGATTCCAAATTCTACGTTGCAGAAGGCCAGGAAGAGGTAGACAAGGCTCTGGCAATACGCGACGAGTGCCCAAAACTGAAGAGAATCATCTGGGACGACCCCAAGGGAATGCGGCATTACGATGATCCCATGCTTGTCAGCCTCGAGGAAGTCAGAAAGTTGGGCCGCGAAAAGGACAAGCAAGATCCTGGGCTCTTCGACAAACTGGTGGAACGAGGCCAGGGGAAAGACGTATGCCTCCTATTTTATACTTCAGGCACCACCTCGGTTCCCAAAGGCGCTCTTCTGACACATTACAACATGCTTACCATGGGTCGTAATCTTATGAGAGTCGACCCGTGCACGCCCAGTGACGACTTCGTTTCCTATCTTCCCTTCGCATGGATCGGCGAGCAGATGATGTCGATATCCTGCGGACTCCAGATCGGGTTCACCATCAATTTTCCCGAAGAACCAGAGATCGCTCAACAAAATGTCCGTGAAATCGGGCCGCACGTCATGTTTGCACCTCCCAGGCTCTACGAGCAGATGACGAGAACTATTCAGGTCAAGCAACTGGACGCTACGTGGCTAAAACGCATGATATATTCTTTGGCAATGAAGATCGGGTACGCCACAGCTGAGATGAAGTTTGAGAAGAAAGCTGTCCCTTTTTACTGGAATGTGTTGCGAGCATTCGCTAATTGGACTTGCTACAAAAAGATTCGCGACCACCTCGGATTGAGCCATGTTCGCCACGCCTATACCGGTGGTGCGGCTATGGGGCCGGATCATTTCAGGTTCTTCCACGCCATCGGAGTGAACCTGAAACAGATTTACGGCCAGACCGAAATTGCCGGCATTTCAGTGGTCCATAGAGACGATGACATCAAATTCGATACGGTTGGCACGCCCATACCGGAAACCCAAGTAAGGATCACTGAGACGGATGAGATCATCTCCACAAGCCCGTCCGTATTCGTAGGCTACTATAAAATGCCGGAAGAAACCGAAAAGACCCTCAAGGACGGGTGGCTCTACTCCGGCGATACGGGCTTCATTGACGAAGATGGTCATCTGGTGGTGTTCGACAGGTCCAAAGATGTAATGATCCTTAGTGACAACAGGAAGTTCTCGCCGCAATTCCTTGAGGCCCGCCTCAAATTCAGCCCCTACATCCGAGAGGCGCTCATAGTCGGGCATCAACGACCACATGTAGCCTCTATAATCTGTATCGATTACAATTCTGTGGGCAAATGGGCGGAAGACAACGGCATCAATTACACAAGCTATCCTGAGTTGTCACAAATTCCGCAAGTTTACAACTTGGTTGAAAAAGCCATACGGGAGGTTAACCGCACACTTCCCGATTCTGCGAAAATCAACCGATTCGCCAATCTCTATAAAGAATTCGATGCGGATGACGACGAGTTGACAAGAACCAGAAAGATAAGACGAGCCTTCGTCGAAAACCGCTATAAGAACATTATCGACGCCCTTTACTCCGAAATGGCTGTGCTCCACATGGAGACCAATATAACTTATGAAGACGGCCGAGTAGTCGAGATAAAGACGGACATCAGACTTCAAGATGTCGGCGAGGGAGGAGGAAAGAAGTAGATGGACCTCTTTCTGCAACTAGTAATAACCGGAATCATGTTGGGCTCCATATTTGCGCTGGTGGCGCTTGGTTGGGTGCTCATATACAAGTGCTCCGGTGTTCTGAACCTGGCCATGGGCGAGTTGACCATGATCGGCGGTTACGTTTGTCTTGCGCTGTTCGAGAGATTCGTGACGGTCATGCCCATCAACTATGCCTTTGTAGCCGCTTTGATTGGGACAATGGTGATAGGACTGATGCTGGGTTTGCTTACCGAACGCATCTTCCTCAGGAAGATGATCGGTGAACCCATCCTCGCGGTAATCATGGTTACAGTGGGGTTGTCCTTCTTCTTCAAGGGCATGGTCTTCATAATCTGGGACACCGATACTCAGGTCTTCTTGCCGAGAGTTTTCCCCATAGATCCGCTGGTCATCTTCGGGATAGCGGTGGGCCAGGTTTACTTGTGGAGCTTCATCGCTGCGTTGATCCTCATGGTGGTGTTCGTGTGCTTCTTCAAGTACACCCGCTGGGGTCTCTCCATGCAGGCATGTGCGGA
>JACRDE010000560.1 GCA_016212935.1 Desulfomonile tiedjei
AAAGAAAAACTGGACCTTATCCAGAGACTTTTCAACCTTTCCTTAAAGGAAGTCCGGCCCCGACCCGGTAAAATGAAGGTCCTTTTTTTCCCGGAAACCCTCTATGCCCTGATCTGGCGGATCCAGGCCGCGGCCAATGGGAAAAACATCTACGAAAAAACCTCCCCCCTTCTGGACAAAATAGGCCATTCCCTGTTTGATCCCGGGATCAGCCTTTATGATGATCCTTTGAATGACCAAAGGCCCCAGGCCCGGGCCTGTGACGATGAAGGGACCCCTTGCCGCCTGTTCCCCATCATTGAACAGGGGGTCTTGAAAAATTTCTATTATGATCTTTTTTATGCCGGAAAAATGAAAACCTCGCCCACTGGCCATGGATTCAAAAGCGCCATGTGGGGTGGAGAAACCATTGCCCTGAAACCCAGACCAGCCCTGGAATATCTGAATCTGAAACCCGGAGAAAAAGCCTTCTGGGATTTGATTCAGTCCATGGACCGGGGTGTTCTGGTGGCCGGAGTCCTCGGGGCCCACAGCGGTAATATCTTAAACGGCGATTTTTCCATCGGCCTGGCGCCGGCCATCTATGTGGAAAAAGGCGAGATCATCGGCCGGGTCAAGGATGCCATGGCCGCCGGTAACATCTATGAGACCCTGAAAGAGGTTGTGGCCCTGGAGGACACGGCCCATCCCACCTATGGAGGCACCTTTCCGGCGGTATTGTTGGATCAGGTGAATGTGGCCTGGTAAATAATAAGTAAGAGAGATAATCCTTGAGGATCACCGACATCGTCTGGAAAGATCGTTTCGTAGAAAAGCTATTGATCAAACATGGTGTCTCCGTCAAAGAGGCTGAGGAGACCCTTTATTGTAAACCGCTCATTCGAAAGATAGCTAAAGGTCAAGTTCACGGGGAGAATGTATATTCAGCTATGGCACATATCAATAACGGTCGTTATTTGATTGTGTTTTTTATTTTGAAGAAGAATGGTACAATATTACCAATTTCAGCACGAGACATGGACCCCTCTGAAAGGAAATACTATGAAAAGCATAGATAAAAAATTGGTTCCCTTGCCTGAAAATTTTAGCTCTGAAGAGGAAGCTTCGGAGTTTTGGGATACTCATAGCATTGCTGACTACAAGGATTTTTTAGAACCAGTTGATTTAGAGGTTACCCTCAAGAGGCGACACTTTGAAATAGAGATAGATGAAACGGCTTTTCTCGCTTTGCAAGCTATCGCCATTAAACGACAAAAACCCGTGAGGCAAATAGCCAGCGAGATTCTGAAGGAAAAGCTTGAGGCGGCATAGACGAGACACTGAGCCGATTCAAACAAGGAGCGCTTATGCCCAAACCCATCAAAATTACCATCGGACAGACCATGTTGAAGGGCGAGCTTTTCGATTCCCCTTGCGCCCAGGCGATTTATTCCAGCCTGCCCATCGAAACCCGGCCGAATGAATGGGGCGATGAATTCTACTTCCAGATTCCGGTCACCATGCCCCTGGACGGCTCGGCGACTACGAAAGTGAAAGTGGGCGATATCGGCTATTGGCCGCCGGGCCAGGCCCTGGCCCTGTTTTTCGGCCCTACTCCCATGAGCACCGGTCCCGATCCTGTCCCGGCCAGCGAGGTTAATCTGGTCGGAAGGATTCTCGATGACCCAGGATTATTAAAAAAAGAAAAAGGCCAACGGAAGATCAGGATTGAATCCTGAAGAAAGAATGCAACTATTTCGCAACTCGAATTTAGATCCTCCTGTAGGGGCCGGTTATATGAGCAGGTACGATAAAAGCGTCGAAAATACCCCCGGAAACGCCCCCAGGGACAATCGGGGTAGCCACAGGGTTACCTTCGGTAGCAAAGGCGGGATCTTGTTCTGTTTCCGTAGGTTGCTGCTGATTCTGCTGCCGGTCCTGCTGTTGCCCCTTTCCTCCATGGCCGAAAACCTCACCTGCCGCCGCCTGCCCATGCTGATGGAAGGGTTCCTGGCCAACCACTACGCGATGAAGGATATGACCGCGGGACTCAAGACACACGCCGTCGACCAGATGATCAAGAGTCTTGACCCCTCTAAAACGCTGTTGTATGAGTCTGATCTGAAAAGGCTAAGGCCGATTCTCCAAAACATGTTTACCAGCTTGCAGGAGGGCGACTGTGCCTCGCTTCAGCAGGTTTACGACATCCTCGTCGCGCGGGCGCGGGAAAACGAGGCCATAGTCAAAAGGATTCTGGGGCCGGATTACCGACTCGACGAGACCGTGGAGCTGAACACCAGCCTGAACAAGCGCCCCTATGTGAAGACGGCGGCGGAAAAGCATGAGCTCCTGAGAAAGGTTGTTCAATTTCAGATCGAAAACACCCTGCTGGGAGGCGTCGATTTAGGTGAGGCCAAGAAGCAGCAGATTCACCACTATGAGTTGCAGACAAAACGGGTCGTCGAGCGCAATCCCGAAAAGCTTGTTACGAGCGTCGCTGAGTCCTTCGCCCTGGCCCTGGATCCGCACTCGAGCTACCTATCCCCCGAAAAACTTGAGGACCTTCGGATTCAGATGCAGCTTTCCCTGGAAGGAATCGGGGCCGCCCTCAGCAGCGACAACGGATTTACCGTCATTGAGGAGTTGATTCCCGGGGGAGGCGCCGAGCGTTCGGGTCTGCTGAAGCTGAAGGACAAAATCATTGCCGTTGCCCAGGAAGGGGAAAAGCCTGTTGTCGTGATCGACCGGGAATTGAACGAAATTATCAAGATGATCCGCGGCAAGAAAGGCACGCAGGTCACCCTGACCATCCTGCGGCAGGCGGAACACACGGACCGCTTCGACGTCACGATCATGCGCGACAAGATCGACATCAAGGGGCAGGAGGCCAAGATCGCCTACGAGACACGGACGGTGGATGGCAGGCAGTACCGCTTCGGCGTGATCGATCTTCCGTCCTTCTATGGCGACGAGAATGAAAATAAATCATGCTATGAAGATGTGAAAAGCCTCCTCGCGGAGGCCAGGCGCCAGCCTGTCGATGGAATCGTGCTGGACCTGTCGCGCAACGGGGGGGGCCTGCTCCGGGAAGCGGTGCGCCTGGCCGGCTTTTTTCTTGACAAGGGCGGAATCGTGGCGACCAAGGACAGCCGCGACCAGGTGACGATTCTCGCCAATGGTTCGGCCCCATCGGAGACGGAAGGCGACCAGCGCAAAGTGGTTACCTTCCCCGTGGAAAACCCTCGCGAGGTCTACACGGGCCCACTCGTAGTGCTGACGAGCCGCCTGAGCGCATCGGCCAGTGAGATCGTGGCGGGCGCTCTCAAAGACTACCATCGCGCGGTGATCGTCGGGCAGGACCATACCTTCGGCAAAGGGTCGGTACAGACACTGACGCCTCTCCCCCGGGATCTGGGCGGCATGAAAGTCACCACGGCGCTGTACTTCCTACCCGGTGGCAAATCCACACAGAAGACGGGCGTAGAAGCGGATGTACGGCTTCCGCTCTGGTTCGTTCTCAAAGATATTGGTGAAACGGCGCTGGATTACCCTCTTTCGGCCCAGGCGATCACGCCCTTCCTCGGCCTGCCGGGAAATGCCCCGCCGCTCTGGAAACCTGTGGAGCAGCCTTTGCTCACAGAGCTGGCAGCAAGGTCCAAAGCCCGGGTCGCCAAGAATGTGAAGTTCGCCGAGATCATCAAGAACAACAAAGAGGCCGCCGGCAAGAAGGGCGTGATCCGGCTCGACGAGTTACGCAAAGAGATGGAGAAGGCAAAAGGTGGAAAGAAGAAAGAGACGCCTACCGAGCTTAAAAAGAAGGCCCGGGACCAGTATGCTCCATTCCTGAACGAGAGCGTCAACGTTTTACTCGACATGGTGATGCTGGGATCAGCCCTACACATCTCACACCTTATTCAATGACCTGGTCAAATCACCCAATCGCTACCTTTGTATGTGGCTGTAATCATTGTATACATTAAATTATCTCTGATTTTATTTGTCATTAACTGGGCGAAACATGCTAATTCGGTTATGGGGTTTTACAAGTTTAGGGAGGATGATTATGTCTTCCTGTAGTCTTCCAGGTTCGATTATTGAAAAAAGACAAGATATCAAACCGTAATTAACGAAAGGGAATTGAAATTAATTGACTTTTTGGGATTAAAAGTGTAAGAAATTTTAGCCAATTTAACCAGGTTTTATTGTTGACAACCTTTTACCAAAGGAGTGTCGATGGAGGAAGATTAGAGACCCCATTTCCTAATAGAGGTGGGGTTTTTTTTGTTTTCAGGTTAACTTGCAAGTCCGGTTCTGTGACGGGCCGGGGTCAACTGATACCTGGTTGACATATTGTGCCACCGTCTGGAAAACCAGGTTGTACGAGTCGAGTCTTTGCCACCCCGACCCATGTCTCGATATCAATAAATTGCTTGGGATGTCTTATTTGGAGATCATCGCTCGATGGACGATAAAACTATTATCCAGTGCAAGGAGTGCAGTAAATTATTAAGTGTCCCTGCTGCCCGAGGGACACTAAGAGTCTGCTGCCCGCATTGCCAAGCCCAATTTGTTTGGAAGCCCGACATATATCCGCAAGCAAAAGCCGGAAGCGTAAAGACGAGTAACTCGCATTGGCCGCGCTGGCTCAAAACAGCTATTAAGGTAGGAATTCTAATTGGAGGGAGTGCGCTCGCATTATATTTTGCAACCAAACCGAGTTTGCTCACCCAAAGTGCAAAACACGACTCCCAGTGGATTCGGATCATTTATACCGATCTCATCGATAAAAAAACTATCACCCACAGCGGGCAAACTATTGGGGCACTTCTTGACAAGAGATCAAGTTCCAAGTCTTCTCTGTCTGATGATGGAATCTTCGCGGATCTTCAGCCCTACCTCGAACCTTTCAGCTTTATATGCAATGATATTGTGGCTTCAACAAAGTCGGGCGATGTGATGCCTTACCTAAACGTTGTTGCAGAATACCCGGCAGGGTCCAGACAGCCGGTTTGGGCGGCTCTCTTCCGGGAAGGACACTACCAACTTTTCATAGGCGATGGGAAGGCAAGGCTGTTCTTAAAGGGGAAGAGTCCATCGGACCTGTTCAATCGGCACTACAGCGTCATTCGACATCCGCTCAGGAAGGCTTTGGTTACAATTGGAGCGGACAAAATGACTGTCGAAGTCTATGCCTTTGAAAACGACTATCCCTCCCAGACTATCAGCTTGGACCTAAACCCTTATGTCTTAGAGGTTGCGGCGAATCAACTCGGGCCGAAATCAAAGGCATTGCCGCTTGCTGACCTTGCAGACTTTTTTAACCGAGGAGTCACTTTAGAAGCTGCAGAGATAGACGGAAACGCTAACTTTTACCTTTATGGGACTCCTTCGGCGCGTCAAACTCTTGCCGCAAGGCCACAATCAATAGAAGACCTCGCGGTCGTCTACCGCTCCATGTTCCACTACGGCTACAATGCTCCCTACATCAGCCTTGACCGCCACGAGGACAATCGGTACGCAAAGGTAAACTTCGGTGGTCTCCTTGAAGACACACGAATCGGGAATGTTGTTTTGGAAGCGGACAAACTTTTCAAGACAATGAGTACTGGTCTTGATCCTAACACTCGGGTATTAATTAAGCGGGATATCAAACGTATGGTTCCCGACTTCTTGACTTCAGCCGAAAGGAAATTGAAAGACTTAAGTGATCCCAAACCAGGATATATACAAATCCGTTACTGGTTCTATCCGGACCAGATTCGAAGTGCTACAGATGGACGAATTGGAGTTGTTGAGCGCTACCAGTTATTGGCGGATGCTGAGCGGATGGACATGAAAGTAACCCTTGATCGAGCAGACCGGGACACAATTGACCACCTTAACCGGAACTTCGCCGACTACGCACGGGCACTTCCGACCTACCAAGAGCTTAACACGGTCGGTCGAATGATGGCCATTGTAACATGGCTCCAGCAAATCCCTGATAGAAACCGGGTAGACCTCGATGAACTCCTTTCCGTGGAACTTTCTCCTTTCAAGACACCGAGACGCACGAAGAAGCTTCTTGCCTTAACGGCAGCGACCGATACAAGTAGTGAGGCCGAAAATAGTATGGGGGCACAGCAGAAGATATACAACCTCGACGCAGTGCTTGAAGAAGTGGAGCCGTCGATTGACGATAAGGATATCCTTGAACTCGCATTGAGGCATTTTCGTAAAGTCAAAGATTCGGATCTCATTCCCTCCGGCGTCAAGAACACCCATACCAAGATCGATAATATGAAAGCTCAGTTAGAATCCTTGCGAGCGAGAATAGAAAGTGAACGGATGACTCTCGATCAAACCAATCAATTCGAGATAAATCGTTTCAACGCAATGATAGGCGAGTTTAACTCGCTGAGGGATGCCTACAACCGCGCCGTCAGCAACTACAATGAAGCTTCACGTGATGGGCAATACAATATGCGTTCTATAGTATCGGTAGGCGGAGGAATCAACCTACGTCCGAAAGATTTCGCTAAATCTCTTCAAGTTCCCGAATCATCTCCACTTATTCAACGCATCCGATCCTCCCGGGAAGTTATACGGAGTTCGCCTCTCACAGTCGCTGGGACAACCAAAAAAACAGTAAAACGCATCAATGAGGAGGCCGTATCCGATCATCTTCCCAGACCATGGAAATTTGAGACCGAACAATCAACTGGTGACCTGATCAAAAAACGATGGACTACCAGTAATCATGGAAATATGGGCGTTGAGTCAAACTCCAAGTCCGGATACATGCACTACAGAGTGACAAATAAAGGATACTTTAGCGAGATGACAATGAAGCCCGGAAGAAAGGAAGTTCTCGTGGCAACATCCGGTTACCCTTATGAAATCGTAGCAACTGGAGACTTCTCGCAAGGGAAGACTATTGTCCTTCGTAAAGACAAGAAAATCGAGCGACAAATCTTGCAGAGGGATACCAACGACACTCCACAAAGAGCGAAATGGGTCCGATCCGGCAAGCGTGAATAGACTACTTCTACGAAAGGATTCGAAAGAAGCCTCTATTATATTCGGATGCAACGCACCATGGCGGAGCGATCTACCGGACAGCTTGAAACCGCCGGTGATCAGCACATTAAATCGAGGAAAGGAAGATTTTCATGGTCGTGCATTTCTCCGTTTGCCAGATGCTGAAAAGAGACTTCGGGGTGGACCTCCCGATAGCAGGAAGGATCGGCAATTCAGACCTATTTGAAAAAAGTACCACGCGATAGCTCATGGACGAGATCAAACGAGCACTTGAAATTTTAGGGTTGGGGCTTTACACAACGTCTAAAGATATCAAGCAAGCATACCGTGACTTGGTGAAAGTCTGGCACCCTGATCGGTTCCCAAACGACCCGCGTGTCCGGCGGAAGGCGGAGGAGAAGCTCAAGGAGATTAATCAAGCTTACGAAATCCTTAAGGGCTACGGCCCAAGCTCAAGAGAAGGTTCCCATCCTCACGAGGATTCCTCAAAAAGGCCGAACCCATCGCAAGATCATTACAGGGGCGAGGCGTCGGAGCAGGATTCGCCATCGCAACCATTCGAAGCCTCAGGACATGGTGACGAATGGCAATATTCGGATATCGACCCCGTGAAGACATTTTGGAAGTTTGTGGAGACACTTTGGAAGATAAGAAAGAAGATCAGAGCATGGCTCCGGGGCGGAGGATCAGGCGCGAGCTTTTTGCTGGGTTAGTCCTTTGTGTTAACTGAAAAGAGGCCACGAAATCATGATCTGGAATCACGTGCTTCAGGCCACATTTGGCTATCTCGCCTGTGATGCTCTCCAGTGGTCAAGAAGCGGTATCCTTCTATGTGCCCTTGTAACATCAGCCTTGCAGGGGATTGACACTTTCCGGTTCTATAAAGGGCTCAGGAATCGCTTTGCGTCCGATTTCGTAGCTGTTGAGGATGGCAGATTCGCAGCTTTCCAAAGAGAATCATTATATAAATTCGGGCAACTATTCGTTTTCAAGGTCTTGTGGTATGGTGGAATATCTATGGCTGTCGCCACTATTGCAAGGTAGGTGATCTGGCGTGCGGAAGCTTAAGGTGGAGATGCTATGTACGTAATCATAATTATAGCCGTGTTAGCATTTGGTTATTGGGTATACAAGAACTCGAAGCGTAATGCAGTCATCAATGAATTTTGCCAGGCGGCAGAAGAGGGTGATGCCGACGCCCAATTTGAAATGGGAGTTCTATATCAATACGGTCGGGGAGTCCGTCAAAATCTCTTCGAGGCGGTGTCTTTGTATTGTAAGGCAGCAGAACAGGGGCACATCGGGGCGCAAAGCAATCTTGGGGTTTTGTACACGTTGGGACTGGGAATTCCGAGGGACTACAGTCAGGCGCTATATTGGTTTACGAAGGCAGCTAACCAGGGTAACGCTTTTGCCCAGAACAACCTCTGTCGCCTGTATTCCTTTGGCGAAGGGGTACCGCAAAACTACGTCACAGCCTATATGTGGCTGGAACTCGCTATCAATGGTCTTGAAGGTGCGGAGAAAGAAAAAGCCGAGATGAACCGCGACCGGTTCTTGACTTCCCACATGAACTCAGAAGAGATTGAACGAGCCAAGAAAATGGCTGTTGAATGGAGAGCGAGTCACAAACACTAAACCAAAGGTTGGCGAACAAGAACGTCAATGGGATACTCCGCACAAAGCGTGAGCTCTGCACCGGTTACTCTCGCTATTGATAACTTCAGATCTCCTGACATAGGGTATCAAAAACCTTATAAGATTGATGTTCTTTGAAAATCTACCAGGAAAAATTAATGTAACATTATTTCTTTATTTTTTATGTTTTTTGGGGT
>JACRDE010000556.1 GCA_016212935.1 Desulfomonile tiedjei
GCACTGAACTGGATCATTGACAGACAAGAACTCAATAAAAAAACTTGCTCTATCCCTACCAAAATATGAGAAAATACCCCCGCTCTCTGACAGCCTCGGAGGACAACCCTTTTCGGACAAAACTTTTGGCAGAGACTATAAAGCGAAATGGTATAAGAATAGGCCCGTCTATAATCGTCGAAGTCAGTGTTGCTCGTGCCTCCGCTCGATGAAAACTCCCTACGTCGTAAGACCATGAAAAGGTCATTACTTCAGTTAGCCGCATCCTAAGTCGAACTCTGTTTGCTGCGGCTCCATTTTTACGCTAACATGCTTACCGGACACGAAAAAACGCCAAAACCGCAAAAAGGACTTCTTGGGATGGAGAACCACAGGAATGACGGGGGAGCGGAGGTGGGTATGCCTGAAAACGAAAATGCGCGACTGAGTTTCTCTCGGTCGGGTATTGCCCGAGGAACCCTTGACCACCTTTACTATCAGCAGGCGCGTTTGCCGGAATTTGCTACGACCAACGATTGGTACATCGCCCTGGCTCACGCCGTTCGGGATCGACTTACAGAGCGGTGGATCGACACTGTCCGGTCGATCCTATCTAACCCGGGCACCAAAGTGGTGTGCTACTTGTCAGCGGAATTCCTTATGGGGCCTCAATTAGGGAACGCAATGCTCAGTCTGGGCATCACGGAGGAATCCCGGCATGCCATGACTACTCTTGGCCAGGACCTGAACGATTTGCTTGAGATAGAGGAGGAACCCGGTTTAGGCAACGGGGGCTTGGGACGCCTTGCGGCCTGCTATCTCGATTCGTTGGCCACTCTGGGAATCCCGGCTTTCGGATTCGGAATTCGATACGAGTTCGGGATCTTCGATCAGGAAATACGAAACGGCTGGCAAGTTGAGAAGACCGACAAATGGCTCCGATATGGAAACCCCTGGGAGATTCACCGTCCGGAAGTGGAGTTCTATGTCAATTATGGAGGGCACACTGAGTCGTACTGCGATGAAGAAGGACTCTATCGGGTGACTTGGAAGCCCGGCCTGGTGGTGAAAGGGGTGGCATACGACACTCCGGTACCGGGTTACAATGCAAATACTGTCAATCTACTGCGCCTGTGGAAAGCGGAGGCATGCGAATCATTCGATTTTCAGACTTTTAACGTGGGAGATTATTACGGCGCAGTTGATGAAAAGGTCCTGTCGGAGACCATTACCAAGGTCCTGTATCCCAATGATGAACCATACCAAGGCAAACGCTTGCGGTTGTCCCAACAGTATTTTTTTGTGAGCTGTACACTCCAGAATCTGGTCCACCTGTGCCTGGAACTGGACATTCCTTTGGAAGAATTCCACACGACTTTTGCCGTTCAGCTCAACGACACTCACCCTTCAATCGCTGTGCCAGAGCTTATGAGGATACTTGTAGACGAACATTCGATGGAATGGGACAAAGCCTGGGAAGTCACACAACGAACCTTTGCCTACACAAACCACACGCTCTTACCGGAGGCTTTGGAGAAGTGGCCACTCCAACTGTTCGCAAGTCTTTTGCCTCGGCATCTGGAAATCATCTACGAAATCAACCAGCGCTTTTTAGATGAGGTCAGGGAAAAGTATCCTGATGACGATCAGCGGTTGGAGCGATTGTCCCTGATCGACGAAAATGGCGAGAAATATGTCCGAATGGCCCATGTGGCTTGCGTGGGAGGCCATGCGATAAACGGAGTGGCAGCTCTGCACACTGAATTGCTCAAGAGCGAGACACTTCGAGATTTTTATGAATTGTGGCCGGAGAAGTTCCACAACATCACCAATGGTGTGACGCCCAGGCGGTGGATGGCGCTCTGCAATCCGGGGCTTGCTTCTTTGATCACAAGCCGGATAGGAGAAGAATGGGTTCGTGACACCGAGGGATTCCTCCCCAAGCTGGAGTCCTTTGCCGACGACCCTGACTTCCAGGAGGAATGGCAGGCAGTAAAGCTCCTCAATAAGCAAGTCATGGCCTATATCATCATGGATCGGATCGGAATACCAGTAGACCCTGAGAGCATGTTCGACGTTCATGTAAAGCGCATCCACGAGTACAAGCGCCAGCACCTGAAAGTGCTGCACGTTGTCACACTTTACAGTAGGATCAAAAGCAACCCGAGCGCAACCATTTCTCCGCGAACATTCATTTTCGGCGGAAAATCGGCCCCGTCTTATTTCATGGCAAAGCTGATCATCAAACTGATCAACTCCGTGGCTTCAGTGGTCAACAATGATCCGGATGTAGCTGACCGCCTCAAAGTTGTCTTCGCACCAGATTTCAACGTGAAGAACGGGCAGCATATTTATCCTGCCGCTGACCTTTCGGAACAGATTTCTACTGCCGGCAAGGAGGCCTCAGGCACCGGGAACATGAAATTCGCCATGAACGGAGCGCTCACTATCGGTACCCTGGACGGTGCGAATGTCGAAATCAGACAGGAAGTAGGGGAGGACAATTTCTTCCTTTTCGGTTTAACAGCTGCCCAGGTGCAAGATATGAAGACTGTCGGTTATAAACCTCGGGAATTTTATGAGTCCAACGAAAATCTTCGCACATGCATTGACATGATCGGATCAGGACACTTCTCGGATGGCGATACAAACCTGTTCAGGCCATTGGTTGACGCTCTCGTCTACCACGATGAATACATGGTCCTGGCGGACTATCAATCGTACATCGACTGCCAGGATCAGGTAGATGAAGCCTTCAGAGACAGGACCCATTGGACGCAGATGTCGATCTTGAACACGGCAAGAATGGGAAAATTCTCTTCGGACAGGGCAATCGAGGAATACTGTCAACAGATTTGGAACGCGAAGCCCATTGTTTTGGGCTATAAGTAAGATACTCAGGAGAGTCGTCCAGAAGCGCTTGCGTATATTCATAGGAATTTGCTTTCAAATCATTAAGATTAGAGATCGTTTGAGAAAGGTACAAATCAATGCAGATTCGTTGTGCCTGGGCTAATGCAAGCCCTTTGGAAAAGGAATACCATGATAAGGAATGGGGTGTGCCCCTTCATGAAGACCGATTACTTTTCGAGTTTCTCGTCCTCGAAGGAGCTCAGGCTGGGCTGAGCTGGGCCACCATCCTCCGCAAGCGAGAAGGATATCGTCGTGCCTTCAAAGGGTTTGAGCCAGAGATCGTAGCTTCCTACGACCAGAGCAAAGTAGAGGAACTCTTGGGCTTGCAAGATATAGTCCGCAACCGACTCAAAATCGAGGCAGCCATTCGCAATGCCAGGGCTTTTCTCAAGATTCGCGATGAGTTTGGGACTTTCGACACTTACATTTGGGGTTTCGTAGATGGCAAACAGGTACGGAACGCGTGGAAGGGCATTTCAGAGGTGCCGACTTCAACAAACGCTTCGGATGCCATGAGCAAGGATCTTAAGAAGAGAGGTTTCTCCTTTGTGGGGACCACAATCTGCTATGCTTTCATGCAGGCCGTCGGGATAGTCAACGATCACACGGTAGATTGCTTCCGCTGGCGAGAAATTGACGAGGAAATTAGTCACACCGGCCGGAGCGATAATCTCCCAAGGGACGATAAGTAGGGATTGGCGTTACTGATGTCGGACTTTGGTACTACCAAGTCATCCGATTTTGCTTTCAAATCAGTAAGCCTGAGGGAACCTTATTTCTATGAAGAAGGTTCTTTCCGATTCCTGCTCGTTTGAACGCGAACTTATACTAATGCGCATTCAAAGAAGCAAGATTGGGGGGACCCTCTTTAGTAAAGAGATTCCCCCCAAACCCCCTTCCAGAAACTTCTATCATTTGCCGGAACCCCAAATTTCCTTTCAGAAAATGGGGGTTCCGGCGAGTGCTAAAAGTTCTTGAGGTGGGGTTCGGGGAGGAACTTCTTACAAGAAGTGCCTCCCCGATTTTACATATTTGAAAGTGAAATGGTATTAGTATTAGCGCGCACAGGCCAACCTTAATAGGAGGTCTTCGTGGAAACCGTTATGAAATTCGACTGTTTGGGGGTGGACTGGAACATAGTTTCCCAAACGCTGAGACAAGTTGGAATGGCGTGTTACGAACCGGATTTACACAGAAGAGCGTTCGAAAATAGCCTTGTCACGGTATTTATTTATCATGGCGATCAAATGATCGGATTTGGCAGGGCAATTTCCGATGGCGCCTATCAAGCCGCCATTTATGATGTTGCGGTTGTCCCGGAATTGCATGGGCAGGGCATCGGCACAACAATCATAAGAAATATTCTTACCCGTTTGCCTCAATGTAATTTCATATTGTACGCTGCTCCCGGCAAAGAAGATTTCTATAAAAAGCTCGGACTACGGAAGATGAAGACAGGAATGGCATTCTTCAGGAAAGCGGATGAGATGGCGAAGAAGGGATTCACTGAATGAACCGGGCTGCCATACACACGCTGTTCCATTCAACTCCAACGGGCCTGTCTCTCGATTTCCTGGAAAATCAATACATGGAGAGCCGCATGCGAACCTATCGGTACGTGCCTGCGTAAGGCATTCTTGTCGGCTGTGCTGATCAACCGAACCCGGAGTAATCTATCTTCCGGTAGTTGGGCTGTTGTAAATGCCCGACAATGGCCGATTCTTTTGTTGCACCGGTATCGGCTTCGTGAGACTATGGGGTTATCGCTCTGTCGCTGACAAGATATTGGGACTGCTAACTGGCAATTTTGGCACCATGGATTACGGCCCCCTGGCCTGACAGCTTTTCGTTTGTCACGGGACTGGCGCCCATGCCAGTTCTCGCTGCTTTTCTCGATCGGAGGTTTCCCAAATGAAGCGAATATGGGTTGCTGCGATTTTTCTGTTCCTCTACCTGCCTGCAAATCTCTTCGGACAGGGGCTGTTGCCTGGCGAGTATCCAGCTCTGTCTTCTCTAACTGACAACGTGAAGGTGAACCCATACGCACAGGCAGGATTTCAATGGGTGGGCTCTAACCTGAACCTCCCCGTGGAAAACGAGGCCGTGTTTCTCCCTCTCCATGTTGGTGACCTGGACATATCGTTGAAGGATGCCAATTTCTGGGCGGGAATCGCCGGCATCAACATACTCGCCTATGAAAAGTACAGCCTTTTCGGTGCTGCGGGAGGATTTCTCAACCGCCCGTTTCTCACTTCCGGAACGGTGCCGGTCAGCGCAGGTGGCCAGGGCACCTCGGCAATCCTGGAATTCACCAACACGAAAGTCGAGAGCTGGTTCATCCAGACAGGCATTGGTTTGGGACCAGTATTGCTCGGGCTCTACTGGGATCACTTCGCCTTTGCACTAGGAGATCCGCGAACCGACGCAGGTCCTATTCCCAATCAAACTTTGAGAGGGGACATCCTCACTAGGACCTTCTGCCCGTTTATCGGATTAGCCATGCCCGTGTCCAGTGCCATGCTAACTGTCACGTACAGCCCCTTAGCCTATTCCAACACTACACTGTCCCTAACAAGCACTCAAAACACTTTAGCTCAATTGCGTTACACCTGGAAGAAGCCTGGAGATCTGCTCAATGCCATGCTGCAATATAATACACCGATCTCCTCTGCAGTATCCTTCGGGCTGTGGGGCAATTACAGTTGGATGAGGATGCGCAACGAAGCGGAATTGGAGTTCCAGAATACACCCATCCCACTCCTCTCACGCACAAGAGAAGTGACGGCGACCATGACAAAATATGTCTTCGGGGGAGGAGTGACACTGGGAGTCAATTTCTAGCGGAGGATCCTTCTGGACCGGTGTCTACCGCTCGGGATTAGTTCCCTTCCGGAAACAGGCGGGAGTCGCTTGTTGATTTGGAAAACCTGCATTTGTTTTCTCTGATCACGAATTCGAGGAGCTCTCATACTAACCCTCAATCAAAGAAGTAAAATTGGGGAAACCCTTCTTTACAACCCAAATTGAGCGATCTTTGGAGAAATTTGCGGGGAGGGACTTTTTGCAAAAAGTCCCTCCCTGCCCTCTCCTCAAAAACTCCCAATTTATGGACTGTTAGTTTCGTCACTTGCTGGCTACTTCTTTCAGAAGGGGTGATCACAGCAGGCAACGCTGTTTTAGGCTTAACCCGTTGGATCATGATGCTGGCTACGGTAGTCTGTCCTCGATGCGGCCGAGAGGCTCTCAAATAGTGTGTCCGGTTGATCTATGTCACCATAATATTAGAGTTTTTTGGGAGGGGTTTGGGAAACCCTTTTTTGCACAAAAAAGGGTTCCCCGGAAGCTCTTTCCAGCAATCGCTCATATGAAGGCGTTGGAAACTTGTTTGACTTTTATTATTGACAAGAGGTCATACCACTTGTAAGATTGGGCCATATGGATTGTTAAGAGGCATTACCTCGTGAAAGCTCTCGCAGTGGCCGAACTTCGCAAGTTTTTTTCCCATAGGACCGCTTTCGGCCATGAATCTCGATTAATCTGCTGGCACCAAAGGCTATGATGAGCACACAGAAAAAATAGCTGTGATACCTCTCCTCCGGTGATCGCTACTGCTGCGCCTCGAATCAGGCCTAAGGCGTATTCAAGTGGGGTGTTTTCATGCGAGTCCAACTGTTCGGCACATGTATGATCGACACTTTTTTTCCGGAAACCGGGATGTCTGTCATGAAGCTTCTGCGTCATTTCGGTGTTGATGTGAGCTATCCAAAAGGTCAAACCTGTTGTGGGAAACCTGCAAACAGCGGAGGTTATGCACGAGAATCAAGAAAGGCCGCAGAGCAATTCATTTCTGTTTTTGAAGGCAGCAAGGACCCCATAGTTACACCGTCGGGTTCATGCGCTTCCATGGTGAAGAATCATTACCACCATTTATTCAAAGATAACACCATGATGCGCGATAAAGCCTTAGCCGTAGCGGATCGAACCTATGAATTGACTCAGTTTCTGGTGCACGAGCTAAAGGTGCATGAGGCAGGACTTTCAGGGAAGGGCAAGATAACGTACCACGCTTCTTGTCAGCTTACCAGAGAACTGGGCGTGAAAGAGGAGCCGCTGTTACTCCTGCAATCCCTCAATGGCGCTGAATTCATTCCCATGCCATACGCGGACCGATGTTGCGGATTCGGAGGGGTCTTTATGGCAAAGATGCCGGAAATTTCAACAGCGCTTGCGGACGAAAAGCTTGACACTGTTTTGAGCACCGGAGCGGACACTGTTACCGGCTGCGATCACGGCTGTTTGATGAACATTGCCGACGCGGTCAGGAGACGTGGGGCTCGAATCGCAGTCAAACACATCGCCACGGTCCTTGCGGAGGGTTTGAAATGACTTCAACAGCCACCAGCATACCTTTTCGAGCCAACGCGGCAGAGGCTCTGTCCAATTCTCCCCTCAGGGCTGCTATGCGCAACGCAACAGAGACCTTCGCGAAAAAAAGGACCGAAGCGACAGCATCACTGCCCATCGAGGAATGGCGAACCCAGGCTTCAGATACACGTTTGAGGGTTCTGGAAAATCTTGGGGAATATGTCGACCGTTTTTCGGCCAATGCAGTCAGAGCAGGGGCCAAAGTGTACAGGGCCGACAACGCTGAGTCTGCTGTCAGCATCGTGGGCTCCATTCTGAAAGACCGAGCGGTTCAAAAGGTCGTCAAGTCCAAGTCCATGGTTACTGAGGAAATCCACCTCAACAAATACCTGGAGACGCTTGGTTTCAAGATTGTCGAAACCGATCTGGGCGAGTATATAATTCAGATTGCAGGTGAAGGGCCGTCTCATATCATCGTCCCCGCAATCCACAAGGACCGCAAACAAGTCGGAAGACTTTTTTCGGAAAAGCTGGGGTGCGAGTATACGGAAGATCCGGCCGCTCTCACCAAAATCGCCAAGAAAATCCTCAGAGATGAATTTCTCTCCGCAAAGGCGGCAATATCAGGAGCCAATTTTGCCGTTGCAGATTCCGGCAGTTTGGTTATATTCACAAATGAAGGCAACGGTCGCATGTGCACGACTCTGCCTCCGCTCCACATAGCGGTTCTGTCCATTGAGAAAATGATTCCGTCACTCGCGGATTTGCCAAAATTTATGCGGCTTCTTCCCAGGTCTGCGACCGGTCAAATGTTGACGACTTACATGTCGGTCATAACCGGGACCAGGAAGGCTGGTGAATCCACTGGTGCCGAAGAGCTTCATATTGTCCTCGTGGACAACGGGCGCACGAAGATCGTTGCGGGAGAATATCGTGAAATGCTCAAGTGTATACGTTGCGGCGCCTGTCTCAATGCCTGTCCTGTTTACCGCCTTGTGGGGGGGCACGCATACGGCGCCACGTACCCCGGGCCAATGGGCATTGTTCTTACCACTCTCCTGGAGGGAATGGAAAAGGCCCATCCGCTTCTGGACGCGACTACCCTTTGTGGGGCCTGCGGGGATGTTTGTCCGGTGAAGGTGCCTCTGCCGGAGCTTCTGCACAAGTTGCGCGAGGAGAGAGTGGAGAGAGGTTTTACTCCATACCTCGAGCGACAAGGCATGGTGGGATTCGGGTTCGCCGCAGAGTCTCCGCAACTATTCAGCCTCGGTCAGACCGTGGCTCGCGTTTTTTGGCCGTTGGCGAAAAAAATACCGGGGTTGGGCGCTCTCGAACGGATGCCGATTCCCGCACAGATTACCTTCGGGCGGAGTATCTGATGACACGCGAAGAACTTGTGAATCTCTTCATTGAGAATGCATCGAAAGTTTCAGCTGAAACAGTGCGCGTTACCACGGACGCCGAGTTGAACGGAGCATTGACGGCAATCCTGGCCGACACGAAATCGGTCTTCTGTCAACAGGACACCGCAAAAGAGAAATCGGTCGTGATTCCTCCTGACAAACGAATTGACGACTACACCGGCGCCTCAGTCTGCATTGAGGAAGTGGCCGGAGCCATAGCTGAGACCGGCAGCCTTGTTTGTTCCAGCCAGGGCGGTAAGCCGATTCAAGCCGGTCTTTTGCCTGGGCATCACGTGGCAATAGTGTCCGCAGAAAACATATATGAAAAGCTTGACGAATACTTTGGAGCCCTCGGTGATTCTCCTCCGACAAATATCACCCTTGAAACAGGTCCCAGCAGGACTGCCGATATAGAGTTGACTCTGACCATAGGAGTGCATGGTCCGGGCAGGCTCACAGTGATAGTGTACTGATTTAGAACCGTAAAAACCTCGTACCGCAGCGCTCCAAAACATGAAATGTCGGAGTGTCCCGACAGACCTTGCTTCTCAGCCATTCCAGCGTTCGATGGAATGACCTACTTTGATTGCCTCAGAGTTCCTTGACGGAACGCACACTGGTCTTGGATTGTCGTAATGTTTCCGTTCGGCCCATCCATCCGGGAGATAGACTACTTGGACAGAATGCGGTCAATGAAAGCTTCCTCACAGGAATCGCCAAAATTCTTGACCCATTTTCTGAAGTAGTGCCGTCACCCGGGACTTGATCCGGGGGCCAGACCCCGGATTCCTGTCTTCGCAAGAATGACGAGGAAACCGAACTATTCTTGGCAACTGCAACAAGTTCTCTTTATTTGCCAAAACCGTGGAGGCGCTCTTGAAGCATCCTTTCGGTAAGCTGATTTTAGCAGGCTTCTTTTTTTTCGCTGCCCCAGAGTGGTGAGGGTGCCCAAACTTGGGTTTGAATCAGACGCACTTAATTTCCCGGCCGCGTCTCCGCGCTGTAGCGGGGCCGAAAAATCCAGGGAGGAGGCTGTATGAGATGAAACCAAAGAGTTTGCTTTCATTGCTGATTCTATTTCTTCTAACGGCAGGAGAATTCATTTGGCATTGTCCATGCCGAGCAGCTGACATGATCCGCTTGGGCTTTGTGGCTGACGCCACGGGAGTGGGCGAATCCTGGTACAAAAGCCAGAAAGCGGGCATCGATCTTTTCATAGAAGAAACTAACGCAGCCGGGGGAGTGCTGGGCAAGAAACTCGAACTGATCGTGCGGGATTCCGCACTGAAACCCGATCTTGGCGAAGCGGCGGCTGAGGACTTGATCGTAAATGAAAAATGCGATTTTCTTATCGGGCCTACCAGCAGCGGAGTAGCTCTGCGAGTTACCAAAGTGGCCCAAAAGCACAAAAAAATAGTAATATTTCACACTTCCAACACCGAAGGGTTGACCACTTCGGACTTTCAACCCTACATGTTCCAGGTGGTGCCCAACACCGGAATCGAATCAAGAGGTTTGGCCCAGTTCTTTGCTGTGAGGCAATACAAACGCTTCTCGTACCTCGGTCCGGATTATGAGTACGCAAGGAATTGGTGGTCGAACTTCAAATCTTCCATCACCAAAGTCAAACCCGATGTGCAAATTCTATCCGAGCAATGGGTCAAACTTGGGGTAACTGAGTTTGAACCTAATATCCCAACCATAGTCAAAGACAATCCCGAGATCGTCATAACCAACCTCTGGGGCGAATCACTTGCAAAATTCATAAGACAGGTTAAACCATCGGGCCTGTTGGATCGTGCGAGCATAACTTCGCTCTTTGATCTGGATATGCTCAAATCCTTGGGAATGGAAATGCCAGAGGGGATTCTCGGTTACACCCGATGTCCGTTTTACGGGGTTCGCGATCGAAAGATGCAACAATTCGTGGAAAAGTTCTACGCAAGATACCGGGACTGGCCGGCGGATTGGGCCATTATGGCGTACGACGGACTATTCGCCTTAGTAGAGGCCATAAAGAAAGCCGGCAGCCTCGATTCGGACAAGGTGGTTCGCGCTCTGGAAGGTCTGCATTTCAAGTCTCTTCGAGGGGATAGGTTTATCAGGGCGGAAGACCACATGGCTGACGTAGGAGTTTATGTGGGGTGGACCACGAAAAGCCCTAAATATGAAAACTTTATGATCATGAAAAATGTCACTTTGGTTCCGGCGGACACAGTGTGGATGGCTGTCGACGAGGTGAAGAAATTGCAGCCTCGGAAGCCATGATGATCCGTCGGACCGGGGTCGACCGCCCTGATTCAAACCAGGATGCTACAGCATCCAAACAAACATATGAGGATTGAGTTGCATGGATTGAATACATTCCTCGGCTAATGTTTTCGCTCTGAGTCTTTCAGGCATGCCATTGGCTCACAACAACTTGAGCCTTTACTTTGGGCCCATAACTGGACAAAAGCGCCGACGATCCGAGGTCCAGGCGCTAGCGCCGAACCTGTCCCGGGTACTTGATGAACAAGCTCATAACAACACCCACCAACGGCAACACCATTATGGATTTCAAGGCGATGGGGACACCGAAATGATCGGCAATGAGACCGAGCAATGTCACACCTATTCCGCCGGTCCCTATGGCAAAACCCACCATGAGCCCTGATGCAATACCCAGATTCTTGGGCAACAATTGTTGGGCCATTACAATAGTCACTGTGAAACTGGATATCAGCGTCATGCCCACCACACCGAGAGCAACAAACAATGCGAATCCCTCAGCAACGAAAATCAACGGGAACAGTAAGCTGGTCAAAATCAGGGAAAGGACCAGGTAGAGCTTGTGCCCCCACCTGTCAGCGAGAAACGACCCTATCAATGTGCCGACCACGCCTCCCAGCAGGAATATGGACATCAGCTTGCCCGCAAAGATCGGCTCGCCTTTCAGATGTTCAATATAATAGAACGGGATGTAAGCCATGAGGCCCATTTGTGTCCAAGATCGCATTACCACAGTTCCAATAATCATGAACAGTGCAACGTACGCTCCTTTCGGAGCATTTTCATGCAGGCCGTTTCCAGTCCCGCTTTGCATCGATTGCGCTGGTGCAAGGGATTTCCAAGCATAGAATAATAGCGAAACAAATATGAACGAAAAGACTATCATCACAGGCAGGAAGTCAAAGCCGTATTGCGTGATTATGAATAGCGAAATTATTGGTCCTAAAGCAAACCCGAGGTTTCCCCCCACTGAGAATACCGACATCCCGGTAGCCATTTTGTCGCCTGTGAAGAAATGTGCCGTCTTGTACCCTTCGGGATGAAAGGAAGCTACCCCTAGCCCGCTGACTATAACCAGCAAAAGTACTAAAACATAATCGGCCGGAATGGATATTAGGGACAACCCCACCCCTGCGGCGACGCATCCGAAAGGCAGCAGAAATGCCTTCTCTTTCCTGTCTGAAAGATAACCGAAGAGAGGTTGAATGACCGAAGAGGTTAAGTTCGAGGCCATCATGATTGCTCCGGCCATTGCATAGGAAAGTGACAGCTTGTCTTTGAGAAAAGGCAGTATGGCCGGCAACGAGCCTTGATAAATATCTGTGACTAGATGCCCTAAGGACAAGATCAGAAGCATCTTGAGATTGAAAGTCCTTTGGTTTGAGAAACCATTATCCATTGAAAACTCCGTCATATGCCAGCTGCACCCTATGCAGCCATTTGTCTGTAATGGAAGAAATTGCCCAGGGGCGTACAGCTAGCAGTGCTCTTGCAGGCACGGTCTTGGGGCAAGAATTGGGCCTCGTAAACATTTGTCTCTCCCAGATTATGAAGCAAGTGCCTTCATGTCAAGTCATCCGAATTCTCAAAA
>JACRDE010000573.1 GCA_016212935.1 Desulfomonile tiedjei
AGGTCGTATCGGGTGAAGATGTTTGCGTAGTCCGTCAAGTACTTCATTTTCCCCTCCTTGGGTTTAGGGTTGAGCCTAAAAGCTTGGCCGGCTTCCGTCCAACATTTGTTAGACGTAGGTATACTCCTCGGCTACTTCCACCATGGCCAGCAGATTGGCGGTCGGTGTTCCGGGAGCGATAGCGCATCCTGGGGCGAGGACATCCAGCCCCATATCGACCTGTTCACGTGAAGCTTCTTTTACAACGTCCGGGCCCTTCATGAATAATGTCGTGGCAGCATCCACTCCGCCGATAAGGATCCCTGTAAGCCCCACTGTTTTGCGTGCAAGTTGCGTGTCGGTCTTCGGCTCAAGGCTAATCGCTGCGCATCCGGTCGCGTGCATAAAAGGAACGATCTTGTCCACGTTCCCGCAAATATGCAGAATTACCGGTACGCTCAAAGCCTTTACTTGTTTCTCCTGGTATTCCAGCTCCAAGTCGCGATAGGTGTGGGGAGCAATCAGGTCCGGTGATGCCTGCATGTCCTCTACGGCGATCAGATCCGCACCAGCCTCGATAAGCGCCCGACCCAACATCGTCCCGGCTTTTTCTGCCACTTCCAGGAACGGATGCAGCTTATCCGGGCTTTTGAAACTCGCCTTCAGAATGGGCACGGCGTCAAGCATGGCTCCGGCGATGGTGAAGGGTCCTATTATCCCTCCGATGATTGCCACCTTATCCCCGACCTCGCGTTTCATTATCCGCACGGCTTCGATTAGTTGCGGGATTCTCCCTCGTTTCAAGAAATCTTCGGGAAGAACGGGTACGTCGTCCAATTTGTACAGTGTTGGATGGTCAATGCCGGGTATGTTTTCTTTCCCACCCAATTTGACCTTGCATCCCATCGCTTCTGCCTCAAAAGTTTGGCAAAATGGAGCCCTTACCGCATCGAAGCCAAGTACGGTATACGCAGCTATGGCCAATTTCGCCATATCCTCGGCCCGTTCGTGACCTTCGGGCCAGTAAGCGCCGACCTTGTCCATCTGTTCATAGGTCGGAGTGCCATTCACACAAAAGCATGGCATTCGGTCGGGTTTTTCGTGATTGAACACCTTCATCACTCGTTCTTTACCTGTCATAGCAACTCCTTGTCTTCGCATCCTTATCATGAGTATCGTTTGTTTGCACAATCACCTCCTCTCAAATGTTCTCACTTTGGTTGGCAAATCCCTCCTTGACCAAAAACAGAGGGAGTTCCAGACCGCTCACCGGTCCAACAGCTACTTGCCAACCGGTGCTCTGTTTGATCTGGCCGGAAATATTCCTGGCCAGTCCCGGGATGATGAGGTTTCTGTGATTGACAAATGATCCTGCTTCGCTCTCGGTGATCACCTTCAGGATCTCGAAAGGCGTGAAGCGTTTTTCCACAACGGCATTATCCACGCTGTAGCCTTTGGTATCGCTCATAAGGAGAAAAAGATTTATTCCACAAGCATTCAAGATATTTTCGAGGAGACGGCGCGTCTCCTGAAAGTTCCCTGTTGCGATTACGGGGGACGACGGGTCGGGGTCACCGACGCGGATGAGGCCCGGGGAGAAGCTTTCCATCATCACATTGAAGGGTATCGCCTGCGGAGAGAACCCCGAAAGCTTCTCAATAATCGATGCAATTTCGGGGGCCAACTCGGAACATTGCCCGACTTTGGCTTCGGCAGTTATTATGGCTTCAGCAAACGCTATGCAGGAGGAAAATCCGCATTCACGGCAGTCTATATCAGGGAGATATTCCGCCAGATTTTCCGCGGTCAGTGGGTAAATATCTGCGAATTCCTGTTCGATCACCGACGATTCTCCCAGAATACGGCACTCCAGGGCTAATCAGCGAGCGCCC
Organism: Desulfomonile tiedjei; assembly: GCA_016212935.1. Taxonomy (GTDB): domain Bacteria; phylum Desulfobacterota; class Desulfomonilia; order Desulfomonilales; family Desulfomonilaceae; genus Desulfomonile; species Desulfomonile tiedjei_A. Next base: position 1,872 of record JACRDE010000573.1, read on the forward strand.
ATACAAGGATTGTGGTCCATGAAGCGAACCGATACGTCGAGTCGTCCCGGTTAATGGGAACGACACCCTTTCTCCTCTTCGGAGCCGACCTCTCGAACTGGAAACATGCTTCTTAGAAAGATAGTGAAGCTACAAATTCAATCTTCTTCACTTGTATTAATAAGCCCCTGTGGATCTTGGGGCCACGCGAGAGAACCCTCAAACGGGGAATGCCTACGACCTACTTTGATAAAAGACCTCTTGCCATAAGTTATCGATAATTAGTTAAGCAAATAGTGTGCCATCAACAGCGAACTCGCATCCTCCTGTGAGATGCATCCCATGCTGCGCACATGAAATTGCAGACAAATCGGCCTGTTGAACCACTTCCAAGGCATGGCATCTCTACCAACACTGTTCTCATGCCTACCGATCCCCGTAGTTCGTGGCCATTTTGTTTATGTACCTGAATATTGGAGTATTTCACGATTCTGCTGACCACGAAAAATAAACGGGGACGGCAAAATCGGATTTTGAGTTCGGACACAAATGTCAGTATCGGACACAAAAGTCCGATCATTGGATACAGCCCTATCGTTTACTTGAAATCTGCCTTGTCCAGACCAAATTGCTTCATTTTCCGAAGTACAGTTCTGGCATCCACTTGCGCATGCGCGGCGGTAAGCCCTACCGATCCCTTGTTTTTTTTCAGCAGGTGCGTGAAGTACTGCTTCTCTACCCGGGCCAAAGCCTCATCTCTGACAACTTTCAAAGGGAGGTCAGGATCGAATGGGACACATTGCGCGCCGTCACCACTCTGGGCAACCTGCAACGGTGAAAAAGAAAAAGGGATTTCGTCGATCAGATCTTCCTGGGCCATGATCATTGCTCGTTCAAGCACATTTTCCAGCTCCCGGACGTTTCCCGGCCATGGATATTTCATCAAGCTGGACATAGCCCTTTGAGATATGCCAACCCTCGCCCTGTTGTTATTGAGGGCGAGTTTTTCAAGCAAATGGTCTGTCAGCAGAGGAATGTCTTCCAATCGTTCTCTCAAAGGTGGCAGATGGATGTGCACCACATTGATCCTATAATAAAGGTCAAGGCGAAAACGATTTGAAGTTAATTCCTGGGACAGATCCTTATTGGTCGCTGCAATGACCCTGAAGTCCAAAGAGATCAGCCGGTTGCCTCCGAGTCGTTCGATCTTTTTATCTTGAATCGTTCGCAGCAATTTGCTCTGAAGGGAATAAGGCATGTCGCCTATTTCGTCCAGGAACAAAGTACCGCGGTGGGCTAGTTCCAGTTTACCTTGTTTGCGCCTTTCCGCACCGGTAAACGCGCCTCTCTCAAATCCGAAGAGTTCGCTTTCAAGAAGCGTTTCCGGGACGGACGCACAATTGATGGCAACAAAGGGCCCGGTTTTTCGATGGCTGTGAAAATGTATGGCTCTGGCTACAAGATCCTTGCCTGTACCCGTGTCTCCCGTAATGAGTACCGAGGAATCCATAGTTGACAATGATTCTATAAGATTGAAGATACTCTGCATTTTCGGGTGCTTACCCACCAGATTTTCGAACCGGTATCGCTGCTGGAGATTTTCCCTCAAGGCAACCACTTCACGTTTCAGTTGCCTCTCTTCAAAAATCCGATTCAGGACGTGCAACAACTTCTCAGGGACAACCGGCTTTTCCAGAAAATCGCTGGCCCCGGATTTCAGCGCATCTACTGCGGTAGTTATCGAGCCGTAGGCTGTTATGACCAGAGCGAGGGTCTCCGGGTTGATCTCCTTTGCCCTCTTGAGAAAATCAAGGCCATCCATTTCCGGAAGAATCATGTCAATGATCAGAAGGTCGTAGTCCACTTCGCCGAGTAGGGCCAGGGCTTCCTCCGCACTCGGCACATAATCCGGTGCGTACCCTTCCGAACCCAGTATCCGAGCCAGGGTCTTGGCGGAATTGACGTCGTCGTCGACTATAAGTAACCGATACTGCATGGAGCCTCACCGAATCGGGAGATAGATCATGACCCTGGTCCCTCCGTTGCTGCGGCTTTCCAGCGTTATCGCACCCCCGTGGACACGGATGATGTGATCTACCAGAGCCAGACCCAGGCCAAGGCCGCCCTCTTTCCTGGAATAGAACGGCTTCATGGCCTTTTCGATTTCCTCTGCGGCCATGCCTGGACCGTCGTCCTCTATAACAATTTGAGCAAATTCCAGCCTCGGCTCAGGACCGTGCCTGATCTTCAGTTTCCGAGAGGAAACCCATAAACGGCCATCGCTGTGGATCGCCTCTATGGCATTCTTAATAATGTTCTGGAAGGCCTGGTTCAAGAGAAATATGTCCACTCTTGTAAGCGGTAAATCCGGATCAAAAGATGTTTCCAGCTCTACTCTTGCCAGGTCCATCCATGCCCTGAAAGATCGAAGCGTGTTATTCAGGACGTCATTGATAGATTCAGCACAGAGCTTCAGCTCCTGGGTTCGAGTATACTGGATGAACTCAGTGATCATCCTGTTTATCAGCTCAACACGATCTGTTATTGTACGAAAAAGGTCTTTTTTTTCGAATTCCGGGACGTTGTCCTGCTGTAACAGATGGAGGGCATATACTAGGTTGCTCAACGGATTCCTGATTTGATGAGCTATGCCGGAAGCAAGTTCCGCCAGAAGAGCTGTGTTACGGGAACGCTCTATCTCTTCAAGGAGCCGATCCGTGCTGGGAGACCTTTTTGCACCGTTCGAGGAGAACGGCCTGCCAACATGATCGATGATGAATCGCTGCGTTTTCTCCACATCGAGCTTTTCTTTTTAGATCAGCTTCACCTGTCGTTCCAAATCTCCCATCAGGGAAATATGTTCCAGGAAGAGGCCGATCATGTTCAGGGCGGTCATGAGCAACCTGGTATCCGCGGGCTGCCCCCTGTTTTGCCGAAGTCCAAGAAATCCAAGACCTATAAGGCCGTTGTGATGGCGCAGAGAAAACTCAAGAACGGACTCAATCCCCTGAGATGCAAGGTGAGCTTTAAGTACGATTGGGAATCGCGGGTGAGAGGTCACAGGCTGGATCTTGAAAGAATCGCGTTCCGGGGACTCTCCGTAAAGGCGAATTTTACTCTCAAAATAGTGCCTTAACCACGGATCTTCCGTTCTTTTCTGATTCGATTTCGGCGACTGCAGGCTGACACTCTGGCCCGTCTCGGGAAAGTAGATGACCCCAAGGTTTGCCCTTAACAATGGAAGGATGGCTTCGAGTACGCGGGTAAGAACGCTCTCAACATTGTATGATTGTCCGATCACATTGGTAATACTGCTCAAACAGTACAATTCTTTACTCAGATTTGAAACAAGCTGACGCAGGACCTCGGTCGCCTTCTTTTCCTGGTTCAGGCTGCTTTGAAGGTGCGCGAGAATTTGGTCCATGAGCAATATGGTGACGTCCTTGTTGAAGTCTCGCAGCGCTTCCCTGATTAAGGAATTTTTCTGGGTGGATAAAAAAGTGATTCCCGGAAATTCGATGTGGATCATTCCGAACCAGCTATGGGGCAAATCCAAGTAATAGCAGAATTGAGACTTCAGTACAAACACGGGGCCGGTTCTCCGCCGCCTCACAGACCAATCGCGGTAATTTTCAGGCCCGTCGGTTTCCACCTCCCAGGCGTCCTGATTTCGCGTTAACTTTGCGCGAAGAACGGAACGCTCTTGATCATTGTCCTGGATGAAAAGGTTTAGATTCTTTGCGCCCAGCTGTTCCCCAAGCTGTTTCAGCGCACGGACCGAATATTTCTCAAGACGGCTTTCCGCTTCTCCCTCAAGGTCCAGGAACGTGTCGTCGGATCTATGCAAGGAATAACTCCCTCAAGAATCCGTCTTCGAGTCAAGGTCACCGGTTGATAAGAAACAAAGTCCTGGGTTGGACAGATGTGCTCTCAAAAAACTCCCGTTTCATATTATGAAGGACAAGCGGTGTTGTCAACAAATGAACAGAACAAAGCCCCTCGGAGAGTAAGACCGTACGTCCCCATCGCCCTATCCGTGCTCCTCCTCATAATATCATGTCGTAATGGTTTGCATAAGAGAGTCTGTGTGCCTCCAGAGCGAAATCCGGTCCTGCCCGTTCATAGCGAGGAAGGCACGGCGCCTCGCCAGCAAAGTTGTGCTCTCTGTGGTGAATCGGTATGGCGCCGTCTCAAAATTGCTGATCGTAATAGGTACCTGGTCAGATTAGCCGACAAATATTATTACGAACCCTCTTCCGATTTGCAGGCATCTAATTTACAAAACCGAGCTGCATTCCGATGCTCTCAAGGAGATTAAGATGGGCGAGCCTACAATATTTCAGATGGCAATAGTTGCAATATCCGCAATAGTCCTGTTGCTGTTGATCGCGCAGGGGAAGCAGATTAGGCGAGAACCGGTGCCCAGGACTCAAAAGAATGACCGGGTGAATCGAAAGATTGAGCCGGCTTACTGCTTCAACGACTGCGTGAGAATTCACGGACAATCGAAAGATGGGTTCTGTGGGACCGCATGCGGCATAAAGGACGAATAGGAACGGTTTTTTTGCGAAACGCCATTCTGTGAGTCGCTATGTTATAATATAGGTCCGTCTATCAGTAATGGCCTCATCGATCGAATGATCGGCACTGATGCCGGGCCAAGCGAGTCAGAAGGAGACGTAGGCCATTGGGCAACTAGAGTATCGTTTTCCCCGGCCATAGCGTTCCTTTTGGTTTGAGGGCCCCATTCAATGGCTGCATCAGAGGAATAGGTCAGATCGGGAGTCTCGCACAAGCTAACAGCGAGTCGCTGTATTCGCAAATGAGTGTTTTTCCTGCGGGGTTCTAGCCCTTAGAAACCGATTGACAAATCAATCAACCATTGTTACACAATACTTATGGCAGGCTCGAACGCACCCAACGAGAACAAGAAAGAAAAAGAAGCCGTTATTTTTGACGCGGCATGCAAAGTGATTCGCAGCAAGGGCTTTCACCAGGCGCGCATTACGGATATTGCCCAAGCAGCAGGAATTTCTTACGGTCTCGTTTACCACTACTTCAGGAGCAAGGCCGATCTGTTCGAGGCAATACAGAGGGAGTGGTGGCAAAGCCTGCTCAACATGATGGATGTTTCCGATCGCAAATCCATTTCACCAGAAGAAAAACTTGCGGATGTGGTCCATTACTTTCTGGATGTCTATGAAAATAGGCCGGACATGGTCCACATTTTTATAACTGAAATCTCCCGCGCTTCCTCAAATTTGACTCCAGAAAATTTGGAGTGGTTCAAGATCTTTATGTCTCGAACTGAAAATATCATGGCTGAAGCTCAGTCCGGCCGAATTTTGAGATCCGACATAAGGGCCAGGTATCTAACTTATATTTTTTTAGGTGGTTTGGAGACATTTCTTTCCACAATGGTCCTGGAAAATCAACCTCTCAAGGGCCGCACCCAAAAACAGCGCATTGCAGACGCTATCCTGGAAGTCTTCCTTAACGGAGCTAGACCCAAACCCTGATCGCTTCGATTACCAGGAGGTATGAATGGATTTCGCCCTGACCGAAGAACAGCTCATGTTCAAGGAGCAGGTCCTCAAGTTTGCTCGTCGGGAAATTGTCGGTCGCGTTCAGGACCACGATTTAAGAGGTCAATTCGATTTCCAGTCCTGGAAAAAGCTTGGCGAGTTCGGAATCTTGGGGCTTCACTTTCCAGAAGAGCTTGGGGGCGGCGGTGCGGATGTGATCACGTCGGTGCTCGCAGCTGAGGCCTTGGGCGAGGCTGGCGTGGACGGAGGCTTGACGCTCAGTTACGGAGCCCACACGTATCTTTGCGCGGACACCATCTTCCGTCACGGAACAGACGTTCAGCGACATAAGTACATCCCGAAACTGGCGTCCGGCGATTGGATCGGGTGCATGGGACTCACAGAGCCGGGCGCTGGCTCGGACGTGGCGTCGCTCAGGACCAGGGCAGAAAGAAAAGGCGACAGCTGGGTCCTGAACGGCACCAAGATGTTCATCACCAACGGAGCCATTGCAGACGTCGCCGTTATATACGCCAAGACCGATCCGTCCGCGGGGCATGCGGGAATTTCCGCGTTCATTGTGGAAAAGGGCACTCCCGGTTTTTCGGTTAGTCGCAGCCTTCACAAAATGGGGGTTCGCACTTCCCCCACGTCAGAGCTCGTTTTTCAGGATTGCGTCATCCCCGTAGAAAACATGCTCGGCTACGAAGGAAACGGTTTCATCATGGCAATGCAGACCGTGGAGTGGGATAGAAGCACTCTGCTTGCACCATTCCTGGGGTCCATTTCGTTCCTGATTCAGCGCTGCTGCCGCTACGCCCAGGAGAGGCAGCAGTTCGGCAGGCCGATTGCCTATTTTCAGGCGGTGAAGCACAAAATAGCCGACCTGAAAATCTTCCTGGAAGCAGCCAGATCGCTGGTCTATCGCATCGCGTGGTGCAAGGATCAAGGGCGGCCCTTGAATCACCTAGAAGCCGCAATAGCCAAGCTTTTTGTTGGGGATTGGTCGCTTGACCCGATCAATGACGCTATGCTCTTGCACGGCGGATATGGGTATTGCCACGAATACGATGTGGAGCGCGTGTTCAGGGACAGCCGTCTTGCCCCCATTGGCGGAGGGACTTCAGACATTCAAAAGGTGATCATTTCCCGGCTCATGTGACCTCTGCGCGAATTTAAGTCTTTTGCTCGTTTGCATCTGGAGATACTACAGCATGAATTTTGACTTCACCGCTGAAGAAAATGAGTTGAAAAGGCGCGTTGCCGGTGTGTTCACCGGTGAGGCAGTTTCGGAAGCTCAGCTTATGGAACGGGCAAGTCTCGAAGAACTCAAGAGGACTACAGGAGACTTCCTGAGAAAACTCGGCGAGATCGGGTACTTGAGCCTCTGCCTCGGACCGGCCCAGGCTTCTGAATCCTTGAAGCTTCTTGCCGCTCAGGAGGATGTCGCGCGGATCTCTGGGTCTCTTTTCCTTTCAGTGGAAACTACAGCAAGACTTTTTGGCGGTCTGGTGGCAGGGTTCGGGGCGCACGATCAGTTTTCCGATTTGCTCGCGCTCCTCGCGGGGGGCCGTATCATTGCAGCTGTGGCTGTTTCAGAGGATGAACGGCCGGATTCCGGCCCCGGTTTTTCTACTGTTGCATGGGAGGATGGCGAGAGCTTTATTGTCTCCGGCACAAAGCCCTTCGTCACAAACGCGCCGATAGCAGACTACATAGCGGTTGCTGCCTCCCTGGACGGCAAGCCCGCAATTTTTATTGTTAAACCTGGCGATCATGCGGTTGTGGTCGGCCCCAGGTTGGAGACTCTTGGTTACAACGGATTGGCGGTGGCCTCCCTTGAGCTCCGGGAAGTCCGGGTTCCCAAGGAGATGGTCATTGGTCCCCTGCAAAACCCGACTCTCATCGAATTTCTCAGGCGAACCCAGGACTTGCTTCTCACCGCGGCGTCCGTGGGGCTAATGCGGCGAACCCTCACTGAGTCCAAAAAGCACGCGGATTCCCATCTTCGCGGCGGAAAACCTATTTTCGCCCGGCAGGAGATCAGGTTCAAGATTGCGGAAATGCTCACCCTTACGCAAACTGCGCAGCTGCTTTGTTACCGCGCGGCATGGATGTATTCGGTCTCTGACGCCGAAGCTCACGCCGTATTGCACTGCGCCAAAGTGTTCAGTGCAGAAGCCTCTGAGAGGGTCGCGTCCATGGGGGTGCAGATTCTGGCGGGCACCGGCTATGTCAGCGGCAACCCTGTTGAACAAGCATACCGTGAATCAAAGTATGCTGCTCTCGCTGGAACCACGACAGAACTCGCCAGAATGTCCATAGCGGAAGAACTTTTGAAACGCCATCAGGTGTAGCTTATGGAAATCATTGAAAGTCGAATAGACACCAACAGCGACGAATACAAGACCAATCACGAAGCCATGCGGAATATGGTGGCAGCGTTGAAGGCCGAGTTGCGCAAGGCACGGGAAGATCGATCCGCCAAAGCCCTTCAACGAAATGAAGAACTGGGAAAGCTGCCGGTTCAAAAGCGATTGGATCTGCTCCTGGATCGCAACACCCCGTGGCTGGAGATAGCTCCCCTTGCGGCCAAAGGGATGTACGACGGCAAGGTTCACGGAGCCGGAACTCGCGCTGGAATAGGCCTGATTCACGGCCGGGAATGCCTGGTTCACGCCAACGACCCCATGATCAAGGGCGGGACGGTATACCCGTTGGGAGTCAAGAAGACCCTCAGGTGCCAAACCATCTCAATGGAAAACAGATTGCCCATGGTGATGCTCGTCGACTCCGGCGGAGCCTACTTGCCGCTCCAGTCGGAGATCTTCCCGGATGTGGACGACGGGGGCCGGATCTTTTACAACCAGGCGATAATGTCCAAGATGAACATCCCGCAACTTACCGCGGTGATGGGGCTCTGCACCGCCGGAGGCGCGTACATACCGGCCATGTCCGATCACGTGGTTCATGTGACCGGCACTGGCGCTATTTTCCTCGGTGGTCCTCCCCTGGTAAAAGCTGCGACCGGCGAAGAGGTGACTGCCGAAGACTTGGGCGGGGCTCGAGTACATTGCCAGATTTCAGGGGTTTCAGATTACTTTGCTGAAAACGATGAACACGCTCTGCAAATAATCCGAGATATTGCCACGCTCCTCCCTGAAGTCCCTAAGTCTGTCATCCCGACCAGACCGC
>JACRDE010000564.1 GCA_016212935.1 Desulfomonile tiedjei
AATCCTATAATCTTGTAATTGGAAAAAAAACGCCAGGTCTAACTCCATGGAAATAAGGGACATTATCCGACAGATAACCGAGCGTGAGCCCCTGAATCCGTATCAGATTGCCGGAATGGCAGCCGTGATCAGGAACTCGGGAATCCGCTTAGGCGAAGGAACCACTCTCGAAGTGGATGGGCTCAACAATGTCCTCATGGTCCTGGATCGGACCGGCGAAGATGCGTCATCTTACTTGATTGATGTAAAGCAGAACGACTCAAGGCTCGTGATGTTCCCCAGGTTTCCGCGGGAATCTCTTGACTGCGTTGTGTTCATTAGTGCTTTTGAAGGCCGCCGCCAGGCTATTCGCGAAAACCTGGTCCCTGCGCTCTATGAGATTCCCAATTGGATGGATGTTGTCCGTCTGATCTCCAGGTATTCCATGGAAAGGGACGACGATTCGCTTTCAGAGCATCTCACAGGCGTCATGGAAATCATGCTGAGTTTTTTGTTCGCAGCAGTGCGCCAACCTTTTGATTCCGATGCCGGTGCTGAAGCTGAATATGCGTTGTCACGCCTGATGGAAAGCATTCTCAAGCTCACCAGCGACAAGTTCATGCCTGACTATGTGCCGTATGTGGAAAAAGCCCTTGATTTCTTAACATCCGTGCCTTTTACCCGATCTATCAACTCCCTCGACCGGCGTGTGGTGGAGATCGCCGGCATGAGATCAGCGCTCAAGAAGCGGGACAACGGCCTGCAGGATCGCCTCTGGCCCAGTCTGGACCGCATGGCTGCCCAGGCGCTGGTTACTGCGCTGGGAGAAATGCGATCCTGTCCTTCGGACCTCGTGGAGAAGCTGGAAGAAGTCACGAAAACCGACGGATTTGAAGTAGCTGACAAATTCGAGTCCGAAGTGATCGAAAAGATAAAACTCTATTCAGCGCAAGCAATCCTGGAGAAAAAGCAACTATTCCTTGCTGCTCTCGAAGGAACAGGAAGCATCAGCCAGGAGGACATTTCAAGCGGGATAGCTTTTATACGCGGACTATCGGACTGCTGGAAGGCGATTCTGGCCGCGTTCCAGGAAATGATCGACTCGATTCCCCTGAAGATTCAGGAGGTGTTTTCAGAAATCCTCGCGGTCCAGATTCTGGCCCTGGAAAAGCAGGAGATAAAGGAGCTTCTGATCCAGGGCATATGCAAGATCGTGGTGCGACTGGAGAAAACCCGCAAGCAGGCGTCCAGAGATCTGATACACGGATTCGCTTCACTCATGCTCGACAGAGCGTACACATCAAGCGACCCCAAAGAAGTGGCTTCGTCGCTCAGGGCAGTGGAAGAACTCGGGATCACACTGGGCCGGGCCGGATACCTTCTAATGGCCCAGGAATTGATCGATCATCTGGTGAGGCGGCCGCTGATTCAGCCCGCAATCTCCAGATTCACCATCGAAGACGACGATACGGGCGAGCCTCTGGTGCTTGCTGAGGAGACAGGAGCGAATCAGTCCCACGTCCAGCATATAAAAACCCTCCTGTCTATAATCGCGTCGAACCCGAGGATCATGCATCGGCTCATACCCTATCTGATCATTCAGACGGAAATCGGCCGAACCCGGCTGTGCGACGAAGACCTGATCCAGTATTGGATTTCGAGACTTCTCAGGGCAAATTGCGGAGTCACTCATTTTCCTATCCGTACATTGATCAAGGCCATCCCTTATTCTTTCAAGGACATCGGACCGCTGGACACACTGCGGCTCACTGCTGCAGGTCTTGCCAAAGAGCTGGCTAATCGAGGGGTAAAACCAATCGGTAATTTTCTGGGGAAACTTCGCGGAGATATACACTGGCGGGGAAGCATCGAGAATTTCTACTTCTGCCAGGGAATAATGAGATATTTCATGGAAGGAACCCCGGCCTTTATAGCTGAATGGATGCCGCCCGAATCAATGCCCTACTTGAAGATGGATCAGTGGTGCACGCCAGCCGAAGCCGAAGGAATACAGAGCCTGTGCAAACGTATTTTCAGTGACGCCAAAATAGACCCCAAAGAAAAAGAAAGCATGCTGGCGCTTGTGTCCGTAGACTCCTCGGTGTACAGGAATGATCCTTCATGGCCCGAATTTTCGAGAAGAATGGTTCTGAGCGTCCTGGATCTGGTGAAGGGACTGCATGCGAAGTACTTCATCACTCGAATGTCAGCGGAGCGAACCACTGTACAGGTAGACCTGGAAAGGATCGACAAGCTGATACAGGATCGCCATCGAATCAAAGAAGATTTCCTGGTGCCGGACATCAAGAGCCCGTTGCCGCCAGCGGTTACACTCACCGAGGGAACAGAAGACCAGGTGAGGGAGATGGACAGGCTGAGCAGCGAGCAGCCCGATGCTCCAATAATCCTAAGGGCCAAAAAGGCCGGGCACGCTTACGCTCAAAAGGCTACATACATAGAACCCCGCTTCGAGGCTTTCACCAGGGACCTCAGCCTGGAAGCGCTGCAGGAAACCCTCGCAACCAGTACAAACAACACCCATTTCGAAAAGATAACGTCGGAGAATCTGGCTCAGGCTTTGATTTTTCTCGATTATCTAATCAGAGGGATAAGCGTTAACGGTCATTCCAGCTATTACATGGAGCAGGCAGGCCGCGATTTTCGCCGTTCCGGAGCATTGGGACTGACTTACGATAAAGTAAGAGACTTGGTCAACATAACAAAAAAGGAAATTGACGACATTCATGCCATGTACCGGATGTGGTTCGAAGAACCCTTCGATAATCTTCTTGCTTTCCTCCAGATGGACCAGTTGCCCAGGAAGCTCAAGGATCTCACCACTCTGAAAGCGATACCCGATTCCGATTTCTTCAAGAATTACCTGAAAACACTTTACGTTTCAGACCTGCAGGCCAGGGACGGCAATCTGAGGGTGCTGGAGACGTTCATAGACAAGGTGGAATTATTCCTTAACCAGCGGCTGGCCGACTCAGGGCGGCGAGTGGTGCGACGAGGCAAAACCTCTGTTGCGTCAGGTCCGTTTTATTTCCCGGACCCACAGGAGATCTCTCCGTGCAGAATAGGTCTGAAGGCATCGCTTCTGCGTTTTGCTGAGAATACTCCCCCGTACTTCGTGATCACCACTGACTTGCCGCTGAAATCCGCGGATGAGCTTCTGAGGGATTCTGTATTCAAGTCCGGTCTTGCCGCAGCGGTGCAAGATCTGGGGAAACAGTGGGGCCGCTCTTTTGGCGATCCGTCCAACCCTGCTCTGTTTTCTGTCCGGTCCGGGGCAAGGATAAGCATGCCAGGCATGATGACCACGATAACCAACGTGGGCATAAATGACGAAATAGCCGAGAGCCTCGCCAAGAAAGTGGGGCCCTGGTTCGCTTACGATTGCTATCGCCGGTTTCTGCAGGAATTCAGCCAGTCGGCTTTCGGTGTGGAGCGGGAAGAATTCCAGGAGATAATAGACAAACGTAAGAGCGAATTCAGAGTCATGCGCAAGGCCCACATGAGCGCAGAGCAAATGAAGGAGCTAGCTTTCGAATACAAGAGACGAGTAGCGGAGCTGGCGCCCACGGTGGTGGAACTGCTGGACAATGGACAACTCCTGGATATTCTAATTCACTGCGCGGGCGTGGTGCTTCATTCCTATGATAGTCAGGCAGCAGTGAAGTACCGAGAGGCTGCTGGGATTCACGGTGTCTGGCGCACTCCGGTGACAGTTCAATGCATGGTTTACGGGAATATGGAACTGGAGTCTTCAGGCACAGGGGTTGTCTCCTACAATCCCCTGACAATGGAGCTGAGAGGCGACTTCGCACAGGGCGACCAGGGCACTGACGTGGTTGATGGCAAAGTTCAGACAATGCCTGTATACGATCTCTGGAAAAACCTCGAAAGCCTTGCCACCAAGATGCCAGACGCATGGAAACAGCTTTCAAGGATAATTTTCCGGACAGCTGAACGCCTCCATTTTGATACCAGGCTGGAGTACACTATTGAAAAGGGAAATGTTTTCATACTCCAGATTCGTAAAGACCGCGAGCGCAAGGAGCGAGTGCCGTCTTTGAAGAGTTTCGGGTATAGGGTCATAGCCCAGGGAACGGGTGTTTCCGGAAAAATCTTCAGGGGAATATTGGTCACGGATCGAAACCAGATCGCTCCGTTTCGCCATATAAACAAGGCCCAATCAATAATAGACGCTATGAACGAGTATCTGATCGAGTCGGAAAAACTGGACGGCTTTATATTCGTAGTAAACGATCCAATTCCAGAAGAAATAATGCAAGAAGTCTTCTCTCTTCCTGTGGCTACTGCTCTGGTGAGTCGCCTCGGCGGTCGGGGAGCGCACGCTGCTGACATATCTAAATCGCTGGGAAAAGTGTACGTGGGTCAGGTGCGGCAAATAGAAAAATTCGCAGGGAAGCCCGAAGTCGTAAAATTCAACGAGCAGACTGTGGTGGTTGGAAGCAAACTGATCATACACGGCCAGACCGGCGAAATCGCATTGTACGGTCGAGTTGAAGGCTCTTGTACCAGTTCGTATTCAAGCTAGGAAGAATCGGGGAGGACCTTCTTGTAAGAAGTTCCTCCCCGAACCCCACCTCAAGAACTTCTAACATTTGCCGGAATCCTGATTTCTCGTTGAGAAATGAGGATTCCGGCCAGTGCTAAAAGTTTCTTGGAAGGGCTTGGGGAACCTTCTTTACTAAAGAAGGTTCCCCAAATTCTTTCTGCTTTGAACGAGCATTGGTATTAGTCGTTCGAAAGCGAGTTGGTATGAGTCCTCAGTTGCAGTGCCTTGCGTGCATTCCACAGCGCCCATATCCCAAATACACCTAGCAATATGCCTGCTCCTACGAAGAACTTGGCGTAGGAAGCTACAAGGGGCTTGCTGAAAGACTCCATCAGAAGTCCTTCTTTCACGTCGATTTGCACGTTTGCGGCGTGGCCGCCGTGTTCGGATTCGGCGACCACTTTGATCGTCCATTTGCCTGGACGGTCGGGCAAGAAGGAGACTACGCCGTTTTTGTCGGTGCGACCCTTTTGGTAAGAGACTTCGTCTCCCGGCCCGAAAATTTCATAACCTGAGTAACTTGCGGGATCATTTGGCAGGAAAAAGAATCTTGCACTGATTCCGCGGTTTTCGACCCGGTATTCCACAGAATGAGCTTCCGCCCAGGATACAACCATCAGCGGAAGCAACATAATGATCAGGACTATTCGCATCACTTTGTCTCGAATGTAAGGCTGGTCGAGAGAGACAGCACATCAGCATCCGGATCGTCTTTGAGCGGGGTTTTGTATGAAGCGACAATTAATTGGAAGCCCGGCTTTCCAACAACGACGTTCGCTTTCCCGTCCTTGTCGCTCTTGAGTTGGTCTTTGGCTCCAGAATGTGCAGCCTCACTCGTCTTCACAACAGCACCTTCGATGGCTTTTCCGTTCAGAATTACGCTCAGGGGAAGTGCATCGCCGGGTTTGACGGAAAATGGGTCCTTCTCAGGTACGATCTCAAAGGCCAAGCCCACAGGCTTGGTGCACGTGTCGCAAGGGGTCAATATGGCCTTGGAATACTTCTGGCTTTTCAGTGCTTCCACAATAGAATACTTCCCTTGGGCCTCGCGCTTGGTAAGTTTCTGCCATCCGTCCGCTGTCTTTACTCCGTAGCCGCCGTCGAAGAGGGCTGTTACGATTGCTGGTTTTTCCTTCGAGGAGATTGAAGCGCTTTCCTTTGCTGCCACCATTTGGACCGCAACAGGTTGTCCTTTTCTATCATAGCCCTTTGCATCTTTGACTTTTGCTGGATCGTAGGGGTCGAGTTTCTCGCCGTGACCATATGCCACGGTCAATCCTGCATCTTTTGGAATGAACCATGCGTCATGGGCAGAAGCCTGTTGAAGGGTTACAGCAACAAGTAAGAAAAGTAGGGAAAATGATCTGAACATTCTATAGTCCTCCAGGAGAGTTGTTAGATCCGTCTGTAAGGATACGGATACTTTTTTGTAAGTTGTCATCCAAAAAGAAAGCCATGATCAGAAAGTGTACTTGAGTCCCGAAGTTAAATCCCACATGGGTTCGGGCGTGAAAGTGAAGTCGTACACGCCTGCAGAGTCCTGAGCAGTGCCGATCCTGTTTGAGGAGAATTCCTGTGGCTGATATCTCGCCGAGAGAAACGTACTCCAGTGTCTACCCTCGCATGCCACTTTTATCGGATAAACAACATAGGCTGGAGGGTATTGCGGTACCGTGCTCGTACCGAAGTAAAACGGCTGATCACCGATATACTCTACATAAAAGCTCCCCAGAAGCTTGATGTCCTGCGCCAAACTGAACGTGAACTCCATTCCGCCCTTTATGACGTACTTTGCCACCCCTGTTACCAAATCCTGGCCGGTAGTCGCTGGGTTCTTAACCTTCGCGTCGACCCATGCGTAGTTGGCAAAAAGATTCATGACGTCGGATGGGTAGTACCTTGCCTCGACCTCAAAACCATTGCGTTGTGAGTTGCCGACATTGAACGGCTGATTGGAAATCATCCTTACTTCCTTTTCCATATCGGTCTGATACCAATCAAAGGCTATGTAGATAGAGTCCAGAAAGGTTGCGTTGAAGCCAAGATCCCAGGACTCAGTCTTGGCCACGTCCAGGTCAAAACGTTTGTTCCCGCTGGTAGGGGACATGTCTGAAACCGCTGGACTACGAAAGCCTATGCCTTTATTTCCGAATATGTTGATGTTCTTGATGGGAGTCAGCACGATGCCAATCTTCGGGTTAAACGTGTGTGGACTTGCTCTTCCCGAGTTTGCAGGTTTCACAATGTTTTGTACGTTGAAGTCGAACAGATCCTTTCTCACACCGCCCACAATTTTAACCTGATCGACCGGCTTGATCTCTGCTTGAGCAAACAGGGCGGTGTCCGAGATCTTCTGGTCATGATCGCTCACCGTTTTGGTTCTCTGTCGGTTCTTGACCAGGAAACTCTGTGAAACTGCGTTGTCGTATCTCCCTTCCATTCCGAGGGCTAATGACGCGAAGTTTCCGAACATAAAATTGTAGAAGATTCGTCCGCCGTACAACAACGTGTCATACGGGTAGGTTGTCTCCTGTAGCGATGGAACAGATGTAAAACTGTGGTCTCTCTTGTAAGCCTCCACATAGGACGTGAAATATAGACCGCCAGCACTCTGGGCAGGAGCATAGTTTAATACAGCGGCCCATCGACGCTCGTTCCCACCTTCGTCCGAATTGACTGCACTACGCCGATCCACGAGCCCTTTCTTAACCTGTTTCCACAGGGGGTATCCTGGTGAACCCCAGTCCGATCTGTAGTAGTTGAAACGTGCAGACAAGTACCCGTCCCAGACTGGGACAGTCACTTTGTTGAAGGAGCTGAAGCGCTTGTAGAAGTTGTTATCCCTATATCCATCTATAGTTTGATACTCATTGACCAGAAAAGGCGTCGGCATCCAGTAGTCCGAGCTGATCACTGGAACGGCACGAAAGGCCCCAAAACTGCCTCCCGAAACAACAAGGCTCGGGGAGGGATCACTGTTCCTGGTAATGATATTGATGACAGCCGCCTGGGCATGATTGCCGTAAAGTGCTGAAAAAGGCCCCTTTATCACTTCAATTCTGTCAATCATTTCCGGAGTCAGCCACGCAACGTCGGCTCCACCGTTTCCTATCCCCGATGAAGAGGAAAAGTTCTGAGGGACACCATCCACGTAAATTGCCGTATCCAGACCGTGTCCCCCAGAGTTCCCCCTTATTTGCATCGTTTCTCCGACGTCACCGCGGCCCTGAGAGTAGGCTCTGACACCAGGAACCGTCCGAAAGAGGTCACCCAGGGTCCGTACAGGAAAGCGTTCTATTTCTTGCCTAGTTACAGTCTGAACCTGCGTAGGCAGGGAGGCTGATCTCATCGATATAGCGGACTTGTCCGTGATCAAGGACGAGAAGGGCAAGCCGGCACCCGTCCCAAATCCTGACTGACTGGCCGAGGACGTCGTGTCAGATGACGGCTGATCATAAGCACTAGGGTCTTCATAACTAGAACCTGGGGCGGGTCTTGCGTCTCTGGATCTCGCCCGTCGCTCGGGCGGGTCAATATCCACGCGCTGTAAAGGTGTGCTGGAAGAGTCTTGCGCTGTGGCGCGGAATTCTGCTGCAATCGATAGAATAGCGACCGTAATGATCAGAAGGAGCAGTCTGCCCGATCGACTACGCGAGGCACTTCTTGATATGCCGCAAAATTTTTGACGGAACCGCCTTAGCCTGGAGATTGGGAATTTGGACAATCTGCAACTTCTCATCGTCCGCTCCCTCCCACCGAGAATGGTACCGGAACGCATTGGGGATACGACGGTTGCATCGACGGCCCGCATACCGGTCGAGGGACACATTTCTGATAGGCCGGGACCGGCATTGCAGTCATACACGTAGGTGCCGGGCCACAGGGAGGCCTGGGGCACGGTGGAGCATATCCCGCGCGTGGCATTGGCGGACAGACTGGATACAGAGGTCTCTCAAAAGGCCCGCAAGTCGGGGTTGGCCGACTGCAGCAACCTACTGGCGGAAGAACCGCTTCCAGCAATCTGATCGGCGCTGCCATGACAGCCGCAGTCATTCCGATGACAGGCCCCAGAGCGCCGTAATCTCGACATCCGTTCTCGCTGGGTTGCTGCTGGCCGCAGGGTTCGGAGCGGACCCGCACGTCCACTCGTACCTGCACAGGCCGAGTCGGAGGCGGAGGTGCACAAACCGGCGGAGCACAGGGATGTGGCGGACAAGCCACATTCGGACCGCAAGACATTGGTGCGCAGGGTACTGGAACATCGACCTGCACGGTTCGGGAAATAGGCGGTGCAGGGCGGTTCGTGTCGCACCGCTTTACTGCCGGAAAGCACGACGGATAATAGCCGGGCACACTTTGAGAGAAGCCAATAGCACTGGTCAGCAAAAACAGAAATACAAGCCCACAGACGGTAAAGAGACGCAACATGACACACTCCTCGAAGATGCGGAGCCCAAGGCCAAACCTGTCGCATGGCAAAAACAGACCAAGCCTGTCTCAAGGCTGGTATTGAGCTCCGAGTTGATGCTCCGGTTTCGCCGGACTGAACTTCTTGACTGTGACTTTGGAAAGGTGGAAAATGGCGGGAAACGGGAATACCTGCTTTATTCCCGCCTACCCCGGCTCCCGTGCCAGCGGGAGCCGAGGTTCCTCCTTGCTGTTAGCCCAGGAAGACTCCACAATCACCAGGTAGGCCGCCATGCAAAT
>JACRDE010000569.1 GCA_016212935.1 Desulfomonile tiedjei
CTGGAGCTACATGTATGACTACCCCGGAAAAACCGGCCTCTGGGCGATTAGCGGGACTGGAGCAGCCCGTTTCGGTTACAATTATGCCATCGGAACGTGGTATGGTTACGATTCCTTTGGTGCGGCGTGGCAGACCCTTAGTAATGGCGGGCGTTCCTCCAATTTTGTCGGCGGTGGGACGCTTACTGATATAGGGGGGGGCTGGAGCTTCCTGTACGACTACACCAACGCCACCGGGTTGTGGGCGATTAGCGGGAGCGGAGCAGCCCGTTTCGGTTACAACTACGGATCCGGAAAATGGTCCGAGTACGATCCTTATTTTTCTACCTGGCAGACGCTCTCTAATGCGGGCCGCTCGTCTAGATTCGTTGGCAACGGAGCGCTGAACGATCTGGGCAATGGGTGGAGCTATCGCTTTATTTATTCTGGAGATTTTGGCTACTGGGCCAGGAGCGGGAGTGGAGCAATTCGTTTCGGTTATAACTACGGGTCTGGACGGTGGTCTGAGTACGACCCCTATCTTTCCATCTGGCAGACGCTCTCCAATGCGGGCCGCTCGTCTAAATTCGTTGGCAACGGAGCGCTGAACGATCTGGGCAATGGGTGGAGCTTCGTCTACAACTACACCGGAGATACTGGCGTCTGGGCAAAGAACGGGAGTGTAACAAGTCGTTTCGAGTACAATTACTCGAATGGTCAGTGGCGGAATCAGGGTGATTTCGGCGGCTGGGCTCTGCTGGGGTCGATCCAGGTTTCGTCCGCCTTTATCGGTAACGGAGCTTGGCATGATATCAAGAACGGATGGGCATATCAGTATGCCAGTGCCAACGACAACGGTTGGTGGAGAAATGATGTCAGTGGTGTAACAGAGTACAATTATCAATACACGGTCGGCCAGTGGTGGCAATATATTGGTGCATGGAACCCCTACGGCCCGCCTAATTCATCTGCCCAATTCCCCGGCTGATAGCTGCAAGCCCCTCCCCCAGTCGCTGGAGGGGGGGCACCACAGAACCTCTGAGGCCGCTAATACGAATTCTCTTTCAAATCAGTGACAGGTTCGGGGAGTCCCGCCGGACGCGGGGTTACAGAGGCCCTCCCCGAATCGTGCTGATTTGAAAGAGAATTCGTATTATTCAGACTCTAGAAACCGATCCTGAAGGACCTAGTCCATTAGTCTAACTGCCCGATCTGGAAGGGACTTGATTCAGGGCCATTGGCACCTGCGAAGTATCGACGATCTCCACCCCACCCGAAGTCTTTCGCTGACTCAATAGCTCCTGATAGATCTGACAGATCTGCTGCGCGTAACTTTCTCCAGTCTGCCTGTATCCAGCCATAGATCTACTCAATTCCAGCAAGCAATTCCGCCGCTCGGATACATCCCTCATGGCGATGGTGAGACTTTCGACGTTGTTAGTCTCGAAAACTAGGCCTGATGCACCGTCTTGAACAAATTCGACCAGTCCTTTCTCCGGGGCGACTATCAAAATGGTCTTGCTCGCCAATCCATTAAGCAATACCAGAGGAGCATTTTCAGCCCACTGGGACGGAACGCACATTACATGGATGGAAGACAGTTTCTGGTATATTTCGTTGCCAGGAAATGTGCCTAGGCACTTGATCCTAGGGTCCGCATCTTTTGCCTTAAGGATTCTATTCATGGCCTCTCTATCCTGATTCAAGTCGCCGTAAATGTGCAGTTCGGCATTGGGGAGGTGAGCCCGCTGAAAGGCCTTGACCAGCAGATGTACCCCCTTATGACGAGCTATCTGTCCGATAAACCCGAAAACAAGGGGTGCGCCCTTTTGAACTTCGGCGTACCTTTGCCCCAAAGCAACCTTCTCGGACTCATCAGGCTGTCCAATTCCGAACGGAATCTTCTTGAAGCGATCCGCGGGAAAACCGTGCGATATGTAAGTATCTTTCACACAATCCGAGGCCGTCAGAAAAACATCAACATTCTGATAATACTTGAGCAAACGTTCTTTACGCAAACGGATGTCCTCAGCAGGGAGCTCGAGTCTTCGTCCCAGCCACGAGTTGAAGCACTTCTCCAACATGACCCAAGAAAAATGCGGCACAAAGGGCCCCAGGTACCGTACCCAATTGCCAAACCTGCCGAGGGCTCGCATGGATGCACCCACATAAAAATCGGCAAAACAGTTGATACCATCGGGCAATGGTCCGTCACAGGGCGAGCCTAAAGATGTCAAAAGTTTGGTGGTCCAACAAATTCCATAGAAATCCGTCAAGCTACAGACGACCGGCAGCTTGGCCGCTTTCGCGAACCCAATAACAGTGGCACCCAAGTGCATGAGATGACAGCAGTGGACGAGGTCTGGCTTTTCTTCACAGAGAATTCGACCAAGAATGTCAGCTATTTGAGGCCTTTCGTATTGAAAACGAAAGCCTGAACCGCCTGCGAGGCGAATGTCCAAAGCCAAGACACGGACATCCTCATAGACGTATTCAGTCAACACCCTTCCTAATGTATCTCCGTCATAATTTGCCGTTAGTACGACCACATCACATCCCAACTTCTGTAACGATTTGGCAAGATCGAGCGTGTGCCTCTCCGTACCGTGATAATGTCGGGGAAAGAAACTATGGATGGTCAACAAGACTTTCAAAGCGTATCGCTCCGAGTAATAACCGCACAGATATCGGCGCAGTTTCCGTTAATGATTCGTGACCTCACCGAAAAACCTTTCACGTACCGCGCCCCATAATGGCTGACATATTGCACGATGTTACCGGTCATTACCAGGATTCACGTGAACGTAGCCAGAGTCGGTCACCACAACAACTGATTGTTGGGAATCTCGGCAAGCGGATGAGTCCGGTGCCCCGAACACTTCGGAGTCTGGTACCGATATTCTGGCAAAGCGGTCACCACTCTCACTTGCCCCAACAGCCGACAGGGCCGCGTCAGTAGGAGTCCAGGTCGCCTCGTTTTTATGCCACAAGGGCAGTCAAAGTCAACGTCCGCACAGTGCCAGTCGATGTTGTGGTTGGGAGTAACGACCCAAAATTGCGCAGACCATCTTATGGTTCTGAACATTCGTCTCATGATGAGCTATTAGGGAAGGCAAGGATCTTGAAACCTTTCCATCACAGGCAGAAGCGATAGACATAGTCCGCAGGATGTGGACGATCCGTTCGCTGTCTCGCGAAGAGTCCACGGTTTGTTGTGCCAGTCGATTGGCATGCATGTTGGGATGGGGGCTCAAAGCGCTGCAGTCTGCGGTTCGCTCCAACGCCAGGACATCACCCTCATTGCGGGCCGTGCAAGACTTTTGTCCTTCATTGCGGCGCCTTACCCTCCGGGGGATTGGTATGGTGTCTCCGGAATTCACGAAAACAGAACGGTGAGTTGAGGTCGTCCGGATCCAGCCCTCTTCGCAGAGTGCTCGATCCGGACTATCAATGTAGACACTAATCTAGAAGCGCCATTTTCAATCGGTACCGCATAAACGTATAAACTATAGGAATGAGTGTGCAGGCGGCCAAGATCAACCCATAGACAATATCTCTCTCAAATCCCATCTGCATATAGGCAATGCGGCTGACGGAATCGCTGAGGTTGCTCATCATCCTCAGCAACACTAAGGCCAGCGGGATTCCGAAAAAAATCGAACACAGTAGGCTCACGACGTCAAAAAGCTTCTTTGCTTCCTGTGCGTCGTCACATTCAGCTGAAGGAAAGCAACTCACGTTCATGGCTTTGGCCCCTTTCCCCTTATCTTGAACTGAAATTAATTCTTCAAGGGCGTTTTGTCCATGAGCGCCGCAAGAGAATTACCGATTCGGGGCGACTCGTGGGGCATCATACTCGATTGCGGCATCGTTTCCTGTTTCCCTAAAACGGCTCCGACAACACAGCCTGAGAAGAAGCGCTCGGCGTCACGTAGTCGCGTCAGATAGCCCGCAGAGGAGGGCCACTCCCGCCTTGGGATCAGAAGGTCAGGAGCTCGAATATCTCGGGAGGCGTCAGAAGAAACGCGAGGCCAGGAGCAATCTCCGCGGTTCTTTCATTTGGGATGCGGTGGAATAGAGAACCCAGGAAGGAAAGAAAATGGTATGGTGTTCGCGTGCTGCCTCCCGCAGTGCTGCGGGCAGATTTGAAACGAATCCTCCTGGGATCTCGGATGTCAAAATCAGGAAGGATTGCCAAGCCTATTAGACGTCCCGTTATCGACATCTCTGCTTCCCTATGGTGGTTAGAATTCAACGAAGAGGAGTCATCGAAATGGGCGAGAACTATTCATAGGAGAAGGTGAAACATGGTAATGATCGAAGAGAATGAGGGGGGACGGCTGACTAGACGGCCTATCAAAGATGTTCATGCCGACCTCAAGGCCGCTCTTATAGGCTTCGGTCTGAATGATAGCCTCGATTATTTCGAAATCGCCATCGGGAAGAAGAAGGTGGAAAATGTTCTGTTTCCCGAATTTGAATGGCTTTCGTGTTCTCCTGTCACCTGCAAGGCAGGAGGCCATTACATTTACGTCGGGGCAGTCTTGAAAAACAGGCACAATTTGGTTTTCGTGGGTAAAACTTCTAAAGGATTCCAGGTAGCATGTGAAATCGCTAACTTGTGCGCTGAGCAGTTGAGCGCTTAGTAGTGCATCTTTCTTGCCTCTGAGCTGTTCCCAGAGTCATGGACATACTCCTGTGAATTGGTGGTGCGTTCCAAGAATCTGTCGCGAGGATTCATATTGGATCATCCCAGACACGAGGAGGCCGAGAAAGCCTAATCATCAAGACCGAAGGCCGAACCCAAATCAACGGCGTCCAAGAATTCGCGGAGTTCGGCATCCGACATTTTTAGGAGCGGATTTCGCGCACGGTACCGGCGGCAAATTTCACCCTGAACAGGTCTGGAGAAATCAGAGATAAAGATAGTCGTGTTTTGTGGTAAGATTCGCTTCATATTAATTCCTCATCAAATTATAATAGTGAGCCATCAATTGACCACGGCTCGGCTTCGGCTGAATCGCCGGTCAATAAAGTAACAACTCAAGCCCCGCACCTATCGCACATCGGTTCTACATTTGCAAGCTGTTCAGCGTTGCGGGGACCAGTTTCATGTCGCCACCACATTTGCTAGCCCTTTTTGTGCTGCGCCTGGGTCTCTTGCTCGCTTCCACTACTCCCGTAGGAAGGCCATGTCCAACAAAATAGAAGAGGCATGCGTCTGATATAATGCAGCAATTTCAGGAAAATTGGGGTAGTGCTTGACAAGCAACGCTTTGTGACATAGTATATTTGATGAACCTTAACTTGTGTTTCTCCAGTCGACCTCGCGTCAAGGACTACGGGCGTCATGCAAGGATTAAGATCCTGGGACATAGGCCCCGTGTCGAGGACCTCACACCGTAATATTTCCGGTTCATCCCCGTTCACAAAGTGCCCTTGTTCATATCTGTAAACGCACTTTCGCAAAATATGTGTTGTGCTTTTTCTAAAGGAGCTAGAGAATGAGTATCAAAATTTATGTCGGAAACCTGTCTTTCGATTCTAGCGAGGCAGATCTCAAGGGCCTGTTCGCCACTTACGGGGAAGTGGAGTCCGCCAAGGTCATCGTCGACCAGTTTACAAACCGGTCACGAGGATTCGGATTCATCGAAATGAGCAACCGCGAAGAAGGTCTCAAGGCCATCCAGGAACTGGATTCCAGAGATCTCGGCGGCCGAAGTCTGAAGGTGAACGAGGCTAAACCCAAGACCGACTCCAGGGGCGGCGGCCGAAGCGGCGGAAGCGGCGGCGGCGGCGGAAGATCTCGCTGGTAATCGGTTTTCTGTAAATTAGCGTGAGGGTCGGGCAAGAGTTGGCGGACGCTGCTCTTGCCCAATCCTTGTAAATTTGTTGTTCCGGAAGAGGAGCACTTGCTAGTTTCGGGGACAGGGTTTATTGTGCGTTGGACGCCTTAACAAGTCAGGCACCCGATGCCAAGGACGATGACCAAATCGACAAGAATCAGGGTTCAGTTGGTAGTGGATATAAGAGAATGAAAATAGCCTTGGTGATTCCACGAAACAGCTCTGACTCTCAAAGGAGTTTCTACGATTATAAGTTTGGCATGGCATTTCTCCTTTCCAAGAAATACATTTCATATCTCCTGGCCATCCCTACCCTGACATCCTTGACCCCTCCACAACATGAGATCCGGGTCTTCGACGAAAACATCGAAGATATTGACTACACCTGGAAGGCAGACCTTGTGGGAATCACTGTAAGGACGATGTTCGCCACGAGAGCCTATGAGATATCCGAAGCCTACCGAACTATTGGAACCAAAACGGTCTTAGGGGGCATACATCCTTCAATGTGCCCTGAAGACGCTCTTCCGCATTGCGATAGCGTTGTAATCGGTGAGGCTGAAGAGGTTTGGCACACGGTTTTAGCGGATGCCGAAAATGGTCAGTTGAAGCGGATATACAAAGCCGAAAAGTTCGCCAACCTAGGGGCGGCTCCCATCCCCGACAGATCATCACTCTCGAAGGAACGATACCTCATGGATATTGTTCAAACGACAAAAGGCTGCCCCTTCCATTGCGAATTCTGTGCGGTGCACGCGTTTGACGGGCAAACTTTTAGAAACAAAACCATAGAACAGGTCATTCGGGAGATTCAAAGTATCAATAGTTCTCACTCCAAATATAAGAAGAAAAAGGCGATATTTTTTGCCGACGATAACATTATCGCCAACAAGGCCTTCGCAAAGGAACTGTTTTTGGCTCTTCAACCACACGGTATTAACTGGATGTGTCAGGCATCTATCAACGTTTCAGAGGAGCCTGAGCTACTCGAATTAATGAGCGAGAGTGGGTGCGGGGCTGTATTCATTGGCTTTGAGTCGATATGCGAAGAGAACCTGGCCATGATGCGCAAGGGGATTAATCGACGACACAACTATTTTGAAGCAATCAGAAAAATACAATCACACGGGATATTAGTTCACAGTTCATTCATAGTAGGTTACGATTTTGACTCCGAAGAGACTTTTGATGAACTTATAGGTTTTATTCGAGAATCAAACCTATTGATGCCGTTGATCAATATTCTCACCCCTTTCCCAGGTACCGGGTTGTTCAAACGTCTTGAAGAAGAGGGAAGGATCCTGCACAGAGACTGGAGCAAATATGACACGCAACATGTTGTCTTTTCGCCTGCCAGGATGTCTCCAGAGGATCTGTTGCAGGGATACAGACGTGTCCTGAGATCAGTCTATTCTTTTGACTCCATATTGGGAAAGCTGACCTACTACTGGGTGAGAGACTTTTGGAAACGTTCCAATGAATCTGATCCCGTGAAGTTGGTCTACCGACTTCTTTTCGCCGTTCGGCTCGCAACGTTACTGATTTCCGGGAACGCGGATCGCTCCAGGTTTATCAGAAGAATACTCCCTCATGTGTTTGACAAGAAGGTCAGGATATCAACCATTCTTGCACTGATGAACTACAATGATTTTGCTCACAGCCTCTAATCCTGTTGCCCCACCTCAAAGAAAACCCGTTTTCACAAATCCCGGATTCTGATTCCGCCGCTCCTTGGCAGCCTGTCGGGCGACGGCTCCTAGCCTAGAAGAAAGAACCTGCTGCTGTACCTCCCTGCATCATTACCTCCAGGCAGCTCGTATGTGAGATTTGCGACGCCCCCACGCATGGTTTATACTAACTCCCATGGCGTAGAGCGGCACAACGAAGAATGAAAATCGTAGCGTGGGACGTCCCCGGCTTCGCCAGGGATAGATTGGGGTTGTGCCCGAAGAGTTCTGATTTTGTTTTCATGGAGGTGGAGACTCATCTC
>JACRDE010000565.1 GCA_016212935.1 Desulfomonile tiedjei
GAATTTCGGCCGTATACTGCGGAGGATCAGGAGGAATCGCACGTGCGGGAGTGAACCGTTACCCCATAAAGCTAACTCGGGCTGTTCACGCCATGAAAGCCAGACTGACGGTGGGAGGGGCTCCCACATTCGTTTTGCCGGGCGGCGGAATCAATTTCATGGTGGATGTGGAAAAGGTGATGCCCGGAGCGTTCACATGGGTACCCACTCCTGCGACTGTTTGTCCGGTCGAGTACACCATGACTCTCGACGATTATCGGAACATTGGAGGACACGAGGAAGCAGTAAAGCCTTTCATTCCGAAGTACTAGAACTGGAGATCGCAGTATCCATTTACTTGTGAATGGGAAAGGGATTGCCCTGAATCTGTCGATTCTTCCCTGCGCTTAAGAGCGAGCTGGGGTGCGGGTCCATGTCAGACCACATACTACTCCTGGGAGATGACACGGTTCTAGTGGAATACGGCCCGATGCGCATGTTCATAGACGGATCTCTGCACGGGGTACGCCAGCCCAAACTCTGCGTGCAAGCTGCCGAGAAGGCTATTGGCTTCCTGGAAGAAATCGCCGCGCACAGGCTTTCTGTGCAGGCCCCCTTTCACATGCTCGCTGAACCTCCGCAACAGCTATTGACCCACGTCATGTGGGAAGCTGTTTCCTCGGTGGCTGACGATGATTTGACTCCTATGGCAGCAGTCGCCGGCACTATAGCTGATGCCGTAGCGGATTTTCTGGAAGCAGAGGGTTTGACGAAAATAGCCGTAAACAACGGCGGGGATGTGGCCGTCCGGGTCAAACATGGGGAAGCCCTTGTGGTGGGCATAAGACCGGACGTTCAAAAAAATAGCCTGAGCCACAGAATAGTGGTTACGCACGACATGCAAATCGGGGGAATTTGCACGAGCGGCTTGGGTGGCCGAAGCCTTACCCGGGGAATTGCTTCCGCAGCAACCGTTTTCGCTGCACGGGCATCGGTAGCGGACGCGGCTGCAACCGCAGTGGCTAACGCCACATATGTCCCGAGCGCTGCTGTGCATCGTGCTTCCGCTGAGTCTATAGATCCCAATACAGATCTCCGCTGCGTGGACATTACGGTTGATGTTGACGAACTGACGCCCGGAGAAATAGAACGCGGCTTGACCGGCGGAATTCGAAGAGCGGAAAATCTGGTTGAACGCGGCTTGATCAAAGGAGCCTGTGTGGCCGTCAAAGGCCGAATGGCATGCACTCAAGCAATAGCTCCGACGATTGATACGAATTTGCGTTCAAAGAAGGAAGAATTGGGGAGAAACTTCTTGTAAGAAGTTTCTCCCCAAACCCCTTTTCAAGAACTTCTAGCATTTCCCGGAATCCTCATTTCTCACCGAGAAATGAGGATTCCGGCAAGTGTTAAAAGTTTCTAGGAGGGGGTCTGGTGGGACCTTCCTCACAAAGAGGTCCCACCAATCTCACTCTTTTGAAAGCCAATTCCTATCAATCGTTTTGATCGTCTTTGCAGGAAGTGCACAGCGTCGAAATTCAGTTTACAGTTTAACATGGAAAGGAGCGGTCAATGGAAATACGAAAGATCATCAAAATAGTCGAAGAGACTCGTACTGAAATGGGACGATCGGTAGATCCTCCTACCAGACGCGCGGCAGCTGTCGCTGTCATAAAGAACCCTTTCGCAGGGACGTATCAGGAAAACCTCGACGAACTGATTTCCGTTGGAGAAGAACTGGGCGGCATGCTGGGGAAAATGGCCGTAGAAGCTCTGGGCATCCGACCCGAACAGGCTGAAAGTTACGGAAAGGCCGTTATCGTAGGCACAAGGGGGGAACTTGAGCACGCGGGGGCCATTTTGCATCCTAAGCTGGGTGGTCCTTTCAGGGAAGCAGTGGGAGGCGGCAAGGCCCTCATACCATCAGCGAAGAAAATGGGTGGTCCAGGGACTGAAATAGACGTGCCCATCCACTACAAGGATGCGGCCTTTGTCCGGAGTCATTTTGACGCAATGCCCGTGCGCGTCCAGGACGCTCCGCGCGGTGATGAGTTGGTTGTTGTGCTGGTCGTCACGGACTCAGGCAGGCCTCTGCCGAGGATTGGGGGCCTCTTGAAACAGGATGCCAAGAAAGAAGACGGTCTAAGGTAAAAGTGTCGGTCAATTCGGGGAGGGACTTCTTACTAGAAGTCTTTTCCCGATTCTTCCTTGTTTGAATACTAATGCTAACCCTCAATCAAAGAAGTAAAATCGGGGCAACACTTCTTACAGGACGCTGCCTGCGGCCGCAACCAAAATCGGGCGGTGTCCCTCCATTTGAGTTATGCTGTAGATGTGAAGAAACGAGCTTTAACTCAGTAGGAACACCATGAAGACATTTTTACACAAATATAGCGCCTATGTCACGGGAGTCCTCAAGGGTTTTGACCGTCTGGTCCTTCGGGGCACTCTCAGGAAAATCGTGTACCCAGTCGGGATGATGGCTTTCTTGCATGACCAA
>JACRDE010000566.1 GCA_016212935.1 Desulfomonile tiedjei
AGGCTGAATCGCTTTAGGGATGTGCGGACTCCCTTGCGGCCCACAGGATTCTCTGTGTACGCTTCGGATATTTCGTTCGTTTGCCCTAAATTGCATCCTCCTCCATATCCGCAACACTCGATACGGGTGGCTGGTTAGGCCTTGCCCGACAGGGACTCTCACCCTGCAAGAGATGCCAAGCTTGGCCTGGCGCACTGCCATTTCGCTTTCAAATATGTGAAATCGGGGAGGCACTTCTTGTAAGAAGTTCCTCCCCGAACCCCACCTCAAGAACTTTTAGCACTCGCCGGAACCCCAAATTTCCTTTCAGAAAATGGGGGTTCCGGCAAATGATAGAAGTCTCTGCAGGGGGGTTTGGGGGGAAACTATTTACTAAAGAGGGTCCCCTCAATCTTACTTCTTTGAATGCGCATTCGTATGAGCCGCTGTTTGGCCCCTCACCTGCATGGAAAATGCTCATCAAGAACTGAATCGACTCTGTTCAACCAACCTTTGCGCTGTTCCATGGTGCTTGTTATCATAATAGTAAACATTTCCCTGTGGAAAGTCCGAACGCCGCATAGATCGAAAATGCAGTTCTTCCAGATAAGCTGCAATGGGTCGCCGAACATATCGCGTTCTCTCCTGGATCCTGTGTTGGCCGTGTTGAATACAATTGCAGTACGAGCCTTGAGAAGACCAATCGGTATCCCCTCCCCTTTGTCTCCCTCAAGAAATTTGTACGCTACGCCGGGCCTGAGCACTCGGTCCACCCATCCTTTGAGAATCGCGGGCGGTTGGCCCCACCAGTTGGGGTGCACGATGACTATGCCATCCGCTGAAGAGATCTCCATGCAATGAGCCTTTAGCTGCTCTGGCACAGCCACCTGAGTCGGAATTTCTTCCGCAGGAAGTATCGGATCGAACCGCTCAGCGTAAAGATCGTGGAATATGACGGAATAACCGTTCTTTTGTAGTTGTGAAGCCGCGGCTTGAGCGATTGCGTGGTTAAAACTCTCCGGATTCGGATGAGCTAGTATGATCGAAACATTCATGTTCAGAATCCAATTTGATATCTGGAACTCACGTTCCGGGTTTTGGACGGGGGATCTCCGCTAGGCTAGGCCAGCCATGCTGTCGGGATTTCGGGCCGGCTGGCAAATTGTCAGCCTGACCCGCTGCAATCCTCGCACCGGGATGAGTGGATAGCTTCTTCGTTTCACGCCTCGCAATTCAATTGGTTTTACATATTTGCTATTTGGCGCCGATGCAATTCTATTAGAGTCTTGCGTCGTAATGCGAATACTGCATCGTGAATATTCCTCGACCCTGAGTCAAAGACCGCAGTGCAGTAGAGTATCCGAACATGGTCGCGAGAGGAACAACTGCCCTGAGAACCGACGTCTTTCCACGGGGAGTCACATCCTCCAGTCTTCCCCGGCGGCTATTGAGGTCCGCTATCACTTCTCCCACGAATTCCTCAGGAACTACCACCTCAACGGTCATGTTGGGTTCCAGCAGAGCAGGCGATGCCTTTTCACTGGCCTCTTTGCAGGCCTGTGATGTGGCAACCTTTACCCCGAGACCGGTCATAGAGGCGATGTCCGACCCAACAGCCTCCAATTTGACGCTGATGTCCACGACCTCGTTACCGGCCAATACTCCGGCGAGCGTGGCTTCTCTCGCACCTTGCTCGATATAGTCCAGAAGATCCTTTGGAAGCGTCTCCAGGCCGGGAGCAATTGTGAAGCTGGTTCCTGCGCCTCGGGGAGCAGCCTCGATGCTTATGGTGACCTCACCGACGTGACGGACATCGTGCATCTCTCGGTCGAAAATCACATGAGCTTTGCCTGAGCCTGTTATCGTCTCCTTGTAAACCACCTGAGGCTTGCCTGTCTGCACTTCTACGCCAAATTCCCGCTTCAACCGATCTACGATTATCTCCAGGTGAAGCTCACCCATCCCGGATATGAGCAACTGGCCTGTGTCTTCGTTTTCCAAGTATGCAAACGTGGGGTCTTCTATAGCCAACTTTTCAAGGCTGGACAGTAGCTTCTCCTGATCGGACCTTGTTTTGGGCTCGATAGCGATCGATATCACGGGGACATACATGTCCAGAGATTCGAGAACTAGAGGAGCGGAAGGCGCTGTGAGCGTATCTCCGGTCCTCGTATCCTTCAAACCGACTGCAAGTACTATCAGGCCTGGGGTAGCGGATTTGATTTTCTCCCGTTTGTTGGCGTGGGTCAAAAATAGTCTGGCGACCCGCTCCTTGTTTCCGCGGGTAGCGTTGTAGACTTCTTTCTCCGCTTCCAATTCCCCTGAATAGACACGGACGTAAGTCGCCCTTCTGCCTTGATCCATGATCACCTTGAAGGCAAAAGCGCAAAGGGGCTCCCTCGATTTCGGCTCACGCGTCTCGGTAAAACCGGTCACTGGATTGATGCCAGTCACCGGTGGAACATCCATCGGTGAGGGCAGGAAATCTATAACGGCTTCGATTACCGGTTGAACCCCCTGATTCTTCAGGGCAGACCCGCAAAGGGTTGGGACGAGCTTGTTGGATAGGGTTCCGATCCTCAATCCTCGAATGATTTGTTTTTCGTCCAAGTCATCGTTTTCGAGGTAATGCTCCAGGAGTTCCTCATCCATTTCGGCTGCTGATTCCAGCATGAATTTCCGCGCTACCACGGCCTCTTCCATGAATTGGTCAGGAATTTCCACATAATGGTATTCCTCACCCATAGTGGCCTGATCCCATACAATGCTTTTCATTCGTATTAGATCTATGACCCCGAGGAGTTCATCAGCTCCCATCATGGGGATTTGCACTGGAACAGGGTGCGCTCCGAGTCTTTCGCTCATCATGAGAACCGCTCGATGGAAATTCGCGCCTATTCTGTCGAGTTTGTTGACGAACACTATCCTCGGAACCTTGTATCTTTCGGCCTGATGCCAAACGGTTTCAGTCTGGGGCTGAACTCCACCCACAGCGCACAGCACTGCCACGACCCCGTCGAGCACCCTCAGGGACCGTTCCACCTCAATCGTGAAGTCCACGTGCCCGGGAGTATCTATCAAATGAATCTCGTGCCCCTTCCAGGGAAACGTGGTCGCAGCGGAGGTGATAGTGATGCCGCGTTCCTGTTCCTGCGGCATGTAGTCCATAGTGGCGGAGCCTTCGTCCACTTCACCTATCTTGTGAATTTTCTTGGTATAGTACAGGATTCGCTCGGTGAGCGTTGTTTTTCCTGCGTCAATATGCGCTGTAATACCAATGTTCCTTATTCTTGAAACGTTTTGCGCCACGATTTCACCGTTGCTCTTCCCCGAAGTGGGGCCCCTTGTTGAAACGGATTATCGGTCACCAGGTTTGTAATAATTTACTTCAATGGATTCAGACCACGGACGTCCTTGCACCCATCATCGCGTAAACCCGGCCGGAATTGACTCACGAACCTTTATTTTTACGCATCTCTACTGAGTTTTGTCAAGTGCTAGAGGGGTCATATGATTTGCCTTCGAGCACGGATCATGCTAGGATCTTAACGGTATTCAAGCTTTTCCACAATTCAGAGTGTGAAAAATGGAAACACTGGCTAATTTTTTTGAGAGCATAAACAAATTTCTCGGGGTTTCCACCCCAATGGAGTTGGTTTTTCACCCGGTATTCATGGGTGTTATGATTGTCCTTTTCCTCTATGCTCTGTTCACGGGAATGAAGTATTTCGCGATCACCGTGGGAGGATTGATGGGTGGAGCCGCTGTAATTCATTATCTCTATCCGCAGCAGGCCTCCGATTTGGGGGGATTGATCAAATTTGTCGGGGCAATGGGTGCCCTGGGCTTAGTACTCCTGTACATAGGATTCATACGAGACTGATAGTCTTCTTGCGCGGTTTTCATTAGCTGGACGCGATCCAGGAGACGGCGACCAAATTGCTACCCGGAGCCGGTTTTTTTGCGCGAATGCCATGCCTTACTTGATTGACGGAAACAACGTGATGGATCAGGCTGGGATGCAGTCTGGTGACCTTGCTGCCGCACGAAAAAGGCTAATCCAGGGTTTGGCGCGTTTCGTGGCGGCAAACCGGGTAAAGGTCAAAGTGGTATTTGACGGAACCCCCGGTGAAGAGTTTCCGGACGGCCGGTCATACAGAAGTGTGAAGATCCTCTATGCCAGACCGGGTTCGGACGCCGACGCACGCATTACTGATATCATAAAGAAATCTTCTTACCGCAGGGACATGATACTGGTCACTTCGGACAGGGCGCTAGAGTCTTTTGCTCGTCGGCAAGGAGCCCGGGTGATTAGCGCAGGGAAATTCCGCGCGATGATCAAAGAAGCAGAGGACCAACTGATGGCTCGGG
Source organism: Desulfomonile tiedjei (assembly GCA_016212935.1). Lineage (GTDB taxonomy): Bacteria > Desulfobacterota > Desulfomonilia > Desulfomonilales > Desulfomonilaceae > Desulfomonile > Desulfomonile tiedjei_A. The sequence continues at coordinate 4,351 of JACRDE010000566.1, forward strand.
AAAAAACGGGTCCGCCGGAGCCGGTGGATGTGGAGGAGTGGCTTGATTTCTTTAAATCGGACAAGTAACACGCGGCGCATCTCCAAGTATCCGGGATAAAGTCGATGCCCGCGTCAAATAACTCAACATACCTGACGGTTCCGGAACTATTCGAGAACAACACCGTGCTAGCCTTTTCCACCCGGAAAGGCGGCTGTTCGGAACCGCCCCTCAGTTCTCTCAATTTTTCAACGAGCCAAGGGGATTCCCAGGAAAACGTCCGGGAAAATTTCAGGATTCTTACACGCGCATTGGGTGTAACCCCGCAGGGAATAGTGACTTGCAGACAGGTTCACAGCGACAACGTGGAGGTTTTGAGTTCCGTTCCACCTGCTCCTCCAGTCGCGGATGCTTTGATGACAACTAAGGCTGGCGTATTCTTGGGTATCAAGACAGCGGATTGCCTTCCGGTTCTGCTGCTTGACTCCAATCGTGGGGTCGCTGCGGCTGTCCATGCCGGCTGGCGCGGAACCGTTCTCCGTTTAACCCGGAAAGTAGTTCGCTTGATGAAGACCGAGTTCGGGTCA
>JACRDE010000054.1 GCA_016212935.1 Desulfomonile tiedjei
TCGGTGGCCACGCTTTTCACCCTTATCTTTATTCCTGTGATGTACACGGTACTGGATGACCTGAAACAACGCTTCTGGAGGGTACGCCCCATAGTTGTGGAAAAGAAGATATGATCACACTGTGCCGGAAAGGCCGGCTGATTCGCAAGAGCACTCTTTATTCGGACAAGACGGATTTCCTATGGATCCCCGTGAATTAGTTGTTCTAGGATCCTGGCACAATTGTGAAGTCCAGCACGTCAACAATGCTGAAACCGTAGTAGATGTAAACCGAGCCGTTCCCCAGAAAATCCGACGGTCGATGAATCGTGAAATGATAGGAATAGTTTCCCCGCTTGCTCGAAAGGTTCACGGTCTCTTCGTACTGTCTGGAATTAGGCAATTTGATCATGAATTTCAGAGGGTTGTCAGATCGAGAGCCAACGTAGGAAAACCGAATCAGCAACGTCAGACGGTCAGGAAACTGGTCTGCATTGAAGGTCCGGGTATCGCCGACGAGCTGAACCCTGTTGTCCTTTAACGCAGCGGCGCCGAACTGTAGATCGTATATTGAAATCCGTCCTGGAATCTCCCATGCCAATTCACCTGAGCCTTCTTTTCGGTCTTTGTCAATTCGGCTCTGTTGCGCGGCACAGGGGGTAAGCCAGAGAGGCACCAGCAAAAGTGCAGACACTAGCGCGAAGATTTGCAGAGGGTTCTTGTTTCCCGAGAATGGCGACGAGATCATGCGCCCCACCATTTGGGGGTAATAGGTTTCGCCGTGGTAATGGGGCCTCCTGTTTGCTGGGGCAACTCGACGCGTGGACCAGCTGGAAAACGTTGTTTCGTACCTGCTTCGGCAGGAGCTTCCCCCGGCGCTTCTTTCATCATCTCCAGTAAGCGGTCTCCGAGATTCGAACCGGCAGCTGCTTCCGAGTTTTCTCCCGGTTTTTTCATCTTGGATCCCAGAAAACTGAACAGCCAGGAAAACAAGATGATCAATATCAAAGGGATGAGACTGTAGAGGATGTTCTCAATATTGTTCATAACAGGGTCCTCCGGGTCAGACGCATATCGCCGTAAGAAGATAGTGCCATAAAATCACGGGCGGTTCAATGGTGTTACGTTGTCGCCGTTCTGGCGGGAGCAACACTTGGACGGCCGCCTAGCCCTGGGCCGAAGCAACGGCGTCCAACATTCGTCGGTTGCCAGGAGTAACGAAAGGATACTCATGTCGGCGATTTTTGTTGAAATCTTTCGGGCTCCTGAGTTAATCTATAATGCTTGTGCACACCATTTGCATCTTCAATCCGGCACAGGAGGTAAAGCTTACAATGGCCGCTCGAATTTACAACTTCAACCCGGGTCCAGCAGCGCTTCCACTGCCTGTCCTTGAACAGGTCAAAGAAGAATTCCTCGATTTCAAAGGTTCTGGCATGTCGGTTTCCGAGGTAAGTCACAGGTCTCCTTTGTTCGAGGAGGTCCTCAACGATGCTGTGGCTCGATTCAAGCGGCTGCTGAAACTACCGGACGATTTCAAGATCCTATTTCTCCAAGGCGGTGCGAGCACGCAATTTTTTATGGTTCCCATGAATTTGCTTCCCAACGGATCGTCGGCTGATTACATCAATACGGGCTCCTGGGCCAAGAAAGCCATCAAGGAAGCGGAAATACTCAAGAAATCCTGCAATGTCATCGCCTCCAGCGAGGACAAGAATTACAGCTACATTCCGAAAGGGTTTTCCATCGACCCATCGGCCGCGTACGTCCATTTCACGTCCAACAACACGATAGAGGGGACTCAGTGGGCGAGTTTTCCTGAGACTGGCGGGGTTCCGCTCGTTTCCGATATGTCTTCGGACATGTTGTGCAAGCCGTTCAACCCTGCACCGTTCGGACTGATCTACGCGGGCGCGCAGAAAAACCTGGGCCCGGCAGGGGTAACGGTGGTCATCATAAGAGACGATATGCTGGCACGAGTACCCAAAGACATCCCTACCATGCTGCGGTACACAACCCATTCGGAGAAGAATTCCCTGTACAATACTCCTCCGTGCGTGGCAATCTACATCGTGCAACTGGTTCTCAAGTGGATTGAAGATTCGGTCGGCGGACTCGAAGCCATGGAGCGTCGAAATCGCGAAAAAGCCGATCTTCTTTACGGTTTCATGGATGCTGCAGACTTTTACCGGCCAACGGCAGCCAAGGACAGCAGATCACTGATGAACGTCACCTTCCGGCTCGCAGACGAGAATCTGGAGAAGAAATTCATCGCAGAGGCCTCCCAGAGCGGACTCGGAGGACTTAAAGGCCACCGTTCGGTAGGCGGATGCAGGGCCTCCATCTACAACGCCATTGACCTGAAAGCTGTGCAAAGCTTGGTGGACTTCATGAAGGCGTTCGTGGACACGAATGGGTGATCGGTTTTTTGCAGACGAATAGAGGCACGAAAAATGGATCGCTACCGCATTCTCGTTTCGGATAATGTGCACGAGCAGGGGGTTGAACTTCTGCGGCAAAGGGAGCTTTTTCAGATCGACGTAAAGATCGGGCTTTCTCCGGACGAGCTCAAGCGAATCATCGGAGACTACCACGGTCTGGTGGTTCGAAGCGCGACCAAAGCGACGGCCGAACTCATCCGTTCTGCATCGCAACTCAAAGTCATCGGCAGGGCGGGCGCAGGTCTGGACAATATTGACGTGGCCGAAGCAACTCGCAAAGGCATAGTAGTAATGAACACCCCCGGCGGCAATTCCATGGCCACCGCGGAACATACACTCAGCCTTATAATGGCTGCGTGTCGTCACATACCCCAGGCCGTGGAATCCATGAAGCTGGGGAAATGGGAGAAAAAGAAATTCCAGGGCCGTGAGGTGACAGGCAAAACGCTTGGCGTCATAGGATTGGGAAGAGTGGGGGCCCTGGTCGCGAAACGTGCTTCCAAGGGGCTGAGTATGCACGTGCTGGGGTACGATCCGGTGACAACGCCAGAAGCGGCGTCGCAAATGGGGGCAAAGCTCGCGTCAATTGATGAGATCATTCGTAAATCCGACGTAATAACGGTGCACACTCCGCTCAACGCAGAAACCCGTGGCCTGATCGATGCCGCATCGTTCGAGAAAATGAAGCCCGGGGTCATAGTGGTGAATTGCGCTCGCGGAGGGATAATCGACGAAGGTGCACTTTGGGACGCCCTGGAATCAGGAAAGGTGGCTGCAGCGGCCCTGGACGTGTTCACTGAGAGTCCGCCAGGGGATAGCAAGTTGGTCATGCATCCCCGCGTTGTGGCAACGCCGCACCTCGGCGCGTCGACCACGGAAGCCCAGATTAGCGTTGCAACAGCAATCGCAGAGCAAGTGATTGACTACCTTGAAAATGGCCTTATACGGAACGCAGTTAACGTTCCTGCAATAGACCCAGCATTGAGGCCAAAGCTAACCCCGTACCTAGATCTCGCAAGGAGGCTGGGCCAATTCCTGGCCCAACTTTCGCCCGGCAAGATTTCAGAAATGCAGGTCGCCTATTTCGGAGAGATCGCTCATTGGGAAATCAAACCGGTTACCAATGCAGCGTTGGTGGGTCTACTTTCCCGATTTGCTGAACCCGATGTAAATGATGTGAATGCTCCCTTGATGGCGGAGAGCCACGGGGTGAGAGTCTCAGAGACAGTGTCCAGGGAAAGCGCATTCTACGGCCCCTCTGTGGGGATCCGCACCCAGTCCTCCGAGGGGGAGACCGTCAGTGTCCTGGGCGCTCTAATTCAGCGGATCGGCTTTGAGCCGCGAATCATAGGAATAGACGAGTTCGTGACCGAAGCTGTGCCTGCTGGCGCTATGCTGGTCGTTGCAAACAGGGACGTCCCCGGCATGATAGCGGGTATTTCCGGGGCTCTTGCGCGAAGCGGAATTAATATAGCGCAGATGAATCTATCTCGGGACCGGATAGGCGGCCGGGCAATGTCCATAATCAACATAGATGAACCTGCGAATGAAACGACCCTCGACACCATACGCAGGATTGAAGGGATTCTCAGCGTCAGGCAGGTGATTCTCGAGGAATAGAAGTAATTGGCACCTGCGAACCTGATTCTTTTGAAGATACTTACGTCTGTAGTACGAAATACTTCGAGAAAGGCATGAAGGCTTGAGCACTCTTGTAATAGTGGGAACTCAGTGGGGTGATGAAGGTAAAGGCAAGATAGTTGATCTCCTTACCGGCCGCGCAGACGTTGTTGTCCGTTTTCAGGGAGGCAATAACGCCGGCCACACTCTTAAAGTCAGCGGTGAGCAGATCATAGTCCATTTGATACCGTCAGGGATTCTCTACCCCGACACTCTGAACATAATTGCAAACGGAATGGTTGTGGATCCTTCGGTGCTCCTGAAAGAGAAGGAGTCTTTGCAACAGCGCGGCCATTTTCTCAAAGATAAGCAGCTGCTTATCTCGGACAGGGCCCACGTGATCATGCCGTACCACAGAATAATCGACCACGGCCGTGAGGAGTTTCTGGGGAAGGCCAAGATCGGAACCACGGGCCGAGGAATAGGACCGGCCTACGAGGACAAGGCATCTCGCATGGGCATACGAGTAGGTGATCTCCTGAGGCCTGATATTCTGGATCAGCGGGTACGTTCCGCACTGGACGAAAAGAATTTCCTTATTGAGCATAGGTTCAAGCTCGCCCCCTTGGACCCAGGGCAAGTCGTTGAGGAGTACCTGGATTACGGCCAAAAACTAGCGCCCCATATCACGGACACGACTCACGTGCTTTACAACCGCATTTCTGAGGGCAGCCGGGTGCTGTTCGAGGGGGCCCAGGGTACTTTGCTGGATATAGACCACGGGACGTATCCGTATGTGACGTCGTCCAACGTTGTAGCTGGCAATGTATGTTGTGGCAGCGGAGTCAGCCCCACCAAGATAGAGAATATTTGGGGAGTCGTAAAGGGTTACTCTACGCGGGTCGGTCAAGGCGGATTCCCTACCGAGTTGGACAACGACCTTGGCGAGGAAATTCGTAGAATCGGTGGAGAATACGGCGCAACGACAGGCAGACCGCGCAGATGCGGATGGTTGGATTTAGTAGTGGTTAACCACAGCGTCCGGCTCAACGGTTTGACGGGCATAGCTCTAACGAAGATGGATGTGCTTACGGGGATTTCTCCACTGAAAATCTGTACCTCCTACGAGTTGGACGGCCAGCTCATAGACAGGGTCCCAGCGAACACCAAAGATTTGGAGCGCGTGGTCCCTCGTTACAGAGAGGTCAAGGGCTGGGACGAGCCGTTGGGGCTGTGTAGATCGTACGAGGACTTGCCCAAGAATGCCCGGGATTACGTAGAGACCATTGAACACTTGACCGGGGTGTCTGTGAACCTGGTTTCCGTTGGACCATCCAGGGAGCAGAGCATCCTCAGGAAATCATCGTTCTAGGAAAGCATCGGCCGACTTTCATCGCATTTCTAGGGCCGATTCCCATGGGGAAGATGCCACACCGAAATGTGAAAATCACTTCACCTGGACCGGCAAGATGCCGGTCCTGCGATGACGTTTCTGTCTTTGGTCGTGGTCTTTGTGCGTGAGACAGTGCTACGGCGAATTGCGACAGAGATATGCTCTTCGTGCAAAAAAGGCCCGTGATCCGTCTGGCTCGCGGGTAAAAAACCCTCTTTTTCCCCTTCCGCCGGATTTACCCCCTTGCCAGCATCTGTTAATGTTTCGGTACTACCCAATACCGGCTCCAGAAGCACTCTCCCGGACAGGCATGTGCGCAGAGTAACAAATTACAAGTCATTGTTTTTGCGTAAATTGAGGCTTTTCAGCGCCTATGCGCTTCGTTGGTACAAATATTGCTCAACGATTTACAGCCTGCGGACAAAATGTTTCGATTATCGAGACCGAACAGAAATTCCCATAATTTAGGTTTTTCTTTCAAGTTGCCACGTCAGATCCAGGCGAGCTTCAAGGGGTCAAACTTATTATTGGTACGGCAGCAGTTCCGCAGGAACCCGCTGTGGTGAGTTTCTTGTTAAGCCGTTAGGATGGGTCGCATAAACCCGATCGGTCCAATTAATTATTCTTTTCGGTTTCTGGGGAGGGAGTAGGATGACAAAATTATATTCAAGATGGATGACTGCCCTCACTATTGCTGTATTACTTGTCGGAATTTTGCCTCTCATTCTCGATGAACGGGCGCAGTTAGGAGAAAAATTGTGCCTGGCTGCGATGTCCTGTAATTGCGCGCAAATAGGAAGGTACCTGAACATGGGTGCGGACATCAATACCAGAGACAAAAGCGGCCAGACAGCTATGATATGGGCAGCGGTAAAGGGGGACGGTCAGGCCGCGCAGATGCTCCTTGAGCGAGGAGCCGACGTGAACGCCAGGAATTTTCAGGGAGACTCTGCTTTGATGTGGGCAGCCCTAATGGGACATGAGGAAGTGGTGCAAGTCCTTTTAGAATACAATCCGGACGTGAATTTCAGGTCGAAGAAAAAGCGAGTAACCGCCCTGATGGCCGCTGCTGCTAAGGGACACAGCAATGTGGTTCGCCTTCTCATAAGCTACGGGGCAGAAGTCGACGCCAAAGACGAGAATGAAAATACCGCCTTGATGCATGCCACTACCAAGCGGTTCCCAGAAGTGGTTGAGTCGCTCTTGTCGGCCGGAGCCTCCTACAGGGGCAGCAAACCATCGTATACGCTTTCCGCGTGGGTGTTCTTGTCACCAGAAGGAGAGTTCGAGGGATTGGAGTTTTACCGCATGGGCGATGTCCGAAGAGAAAACGAGCCGATGATTACCGACGCGTATCTTTGGATGTGGCCTCTGGATGTGTCGGTAGTCCAGATCATGGAACAACAGCGGCCCCCGTGTTTCCTCCGAGTTGAGCGCGAATCAGCAATTGGCCAGGTTCCGCCGATATGACAAAACCGAATTCGGTCGCGGTAGGAGGCTGTAGGTCATTCAAGCCTCTGTCCTGAGTGAGGGGTTCGCTCTGCCATCTACCACAAGGATGACGGGAATTTGTCCAGCGCTGCGAAGCTGACTAATACAACTAATCCGAAAGCAGCAATCAGCGTGCCTGAGATCCTGTTCACCATTTGCAGACCTCGCGGATTTATCCGTCCGTGGAATATGCTCACGATTCCGGACAGAATGAGCCACCACAACGCTGAGCCGCAGACAACTCCTGCGACCATAATGGACGTCAGGAAGTAATCGCCAGCCCTGTACCCAACCCCCGCGGTGGCGAAAACAGCTGCGAAGGTCACCGCTGTGAGCGGATTGGTCAAGGTGAGCACCAAAGTGGAAGCAAAATCCCGCAGCAGACCGTTTTCCGCCGTATCATCAGAATTCTCTGGCGGAACGGAAAAGAATATTCTGACTCCTGCGTAGCACAGAAAAATTCCCCCCACGAGACGCAATGCAAGGCTGTGATTAAAGAGAAAATTCGCTATGAAGGCCACCCCGTATCCGGCCACGGCTCCGAACACGCCGTCCGCTACGGCTGCCCCCAAGCCTGACACCAAGCCCGATGCGCGGCCCTTCGTCAGTGTGCGCCTGATACACAGCAGAGCGATAGGCCCGACTGGAACGGCTAGGGAAAATCCTATTGCGAGGCCCTTGATGAACGAATTCAGCACACCCAGTCCTTGACCGAATCAGTCCTGCGGATTTCAGTTTTGACATTGTTATTTTACCAGGTCGTGGAGTCAAGTACAATGATCGCGGTCAAGTATCCTTTCAGCAACTCTCGGCAAGAGGCCAATCTTGGCTGTCAGTGCGAGGATCGAAGACTCGAAGCAAGCTCAATCATTGACTGCCGGGGATTGTTTCGCTGCGCTCGCAATGACATGTCGTGGAGCCTCGTTGCACCGCGTAAGTGAATGATTAGGAGGCCAAAATGTGTTATACCATTTCGCAACTGCCTGCACTCAACGGTGATGATCACGCGAGGGATCCCGGAAAGAATATGGAACTCACATCTGCACTGAAGCGAATAAACCAGGCGGTTCACGCAATAGAGCTGAGGCAGAAAGCCGCTGTGACCTGTCTGCGCTCCTCGGAAGAATCGTGCGAGCTGTATTTCCGAGGCTCAATCTTTACTGTCTCCGGTTCCGTTTGCGACGACATTCCAGGGGGTGTGGAAGACGTTGCGTCCATAAAAGACGGTTTTGTCGCTCTGGCCAAAGATCCCGACAATTTGGAGTCATTTCTCTGGGCAGAAGCTCAAAAAGTAATCCCACAGCATGAGGATTGGCAGAATTGGGTCCAAGGCGTCGACGCGAGCCACTTGTCGTATTATGATGCAATGCAGGCTGTGGCCTTGTATGCGTTGTCAACTGTGAACGTGGGATAAGGAAGGGGCCGGTATCAAGCATGATTGTCGCTGTGAGAACCTCACCGCCCCCTAACGCCGGTTCGCATTTAATCTAGGCTTTCAACTATTGTTTCAACAATCCGACTCCCCACCCCTGTCCCAAGCTGTTGCACCACAGGGCTGGACTGACGGGATTCACCTCGTCGCATCAATTCAAGCTGGTCTGCTATCTTACGCTTGTCTCGACCCACTAGCATAGAAGTCCCTTCTTCCATGTAAATGGGACGCTCGGTATTTTCGCGGCCCACGAGGCAGGGGATGTTGAAAAAACTGGCCTCCGATTGGACCGAGCCGGAATCCGAAAATACCAGTTGGCAGCCTTCCATTAACGATAGGAAATCAATGTACGGCATTGGAGCAGTGAGCATTAGGTTAGGTATCTGCTCAAGTCTGGAATTGAGTCCGAATTCTTCAGCCCTTTTCAATGTCCGGGGATGGATGGGAAAGACTATGGGTAGTCCTATAATTTCCAAAATATCAACCACTTCTTCAAGAGCCTCAACTGAATCAACATTTGAAGGCCTGTGAAGAGTTACCAACGCGTAAGATCCTCGCTGCAAATCTAAGTCTTCCCATTTTCTTGCCTTGCCTATAGCTGGAAGGAATATCTGCAGGGTCTCAAGCATGATGTCACCGACCAGATGAACCCTGCTCATGTCTATGCCCTCCCTCCTGAGGTTTTCAACGCCCGACGGCTCGGAGACAAAGAGAAGATTTGACAGGCAATCCGTTAGACGACGGTTGAGTTCCTCAGGCATAGTCTCATCGAATGACCTCAAACCAGCTTCGACGTGAGATACGGGGATGAACAGTTTTCTTGCCACCAGGGACGCAGCTATAGTCGAATTCACGTCTCCCACCACGATGACCATATCAGGTTGCAATTCCAAGCAGGCCTTCTCGAATTCTATCATAATCCTACCTGTCATTTCTCCGTGGCCTCCAGATCCCACGCCTAAGTCCCTTTCGGGCTTGGAGAGGCCTAGTTGGTCGAAGAAAACCTCGCTCATCTCCTTGTCATAGTGTTGGCCAGTGTGCACCGTAATATGCCGAATGTGTTCGTATTTACGTAATTCCCTCTCAAGAGGAGCGATTTTCATGAAATTGGGCCTTGCCCCGACTACGCTTACTACTTTCTTTTGCATTATCCTTATTACTCCGTGCAAATTAAGGTCAAACAAAAAGATGTTTATATTTCGGGCCTTATAGGAATTTCTGCCCTAGCGCTCTTATATGAGGCCAAAGCCATCCAGGTGGCTACCAGACCTGCCCTTGCGTCCGCTCCCTGAATAGGGAACGGACGCCCTTGTATCGCGGCAGCGAATTCGTCTAACTCCAAAGCATGGCCCTTGTCCCCGCGATCTTTCCATCTAACAGCCTGAGATGCTCCGAAACATTGGAACTTATTGAAATCATCGTTTTTGGCGCATCTTCCATTTCCCATCGCTTCGAAGTATTCCTTTCCGATTTTGGGGTCGCCTGAAGACGCGTACAACACGCTGGCCGATGATCCGTCAGGATACCTTATCTGCACCGAGAGTGTGGGGTCTACGTATGTTTCCTCACCTGCGAATGCAGCAAACAAAGACACTGGTTCAGATTCAAAGAACCAGTTGCACAGATCAAGAAAATGGACCGCTTCGCCCAAAATCCTGCCGCCTTCTTCACGCGTGTTACTCCAGTCTCCGGGCATCTTTCCGGTATTGACCCTTACAGATTTTCCTGCACAAATCAAATGACAGATTTATGGGCTCATAGCGCGAAGTGGCGGCGCATACCACAACTCCGTCAAGGCCTCTGCCGGCGGTCAGTTGGAGCACCTTGCCCAGGGAATCTTCCGTAGCCGAAGACCAAGCGGTTATGCCGTCAATTGCCGCGGCCATTTCAGCACGTTTTTTGGATAGATCAATTCCGAAAGTCTTGTAGCCCAACGCATTGGCAATCCTGACACAAATTTGGCCAATGAGTCCCAGACCGAGTACTCCGATTCTTTCACCAGGGGTCAGCTCCAACCGCCGAATCCCCTGCAGAGCGATGCACGCGAGAGCCCCGAACGCTGCTTCCTCAAGCGGAACACCTACAGGGACCCTCGCTACAAGATTTCGGGGAACCGCGGCGTATTCGGCATGGTTGGCCAAGCCTGCGCCCATGCAGGCCACCCGATCTCCAGGCTTGAAGGGGACCGACTGGTTGTCCACTTCCATGACTGTTCCAGCGGAGCTGTATCCCATGAGGCTGTAATCTGACAATTTTCTCTGTACGGCCTCGAAAGCCATCACCGGACCCTTGGTCTGTATGAGATTCCAAACCTTGTCAACAGCGTCCTTGGACGAACGAGCCTTTTCATATATTCCCAGTAGCCCTGATTTGGAACTCACGGACGCGCCTTCAGTACCCGAACTGATGGCAGAAAAGGCATTCCTGACCAGCACGGAATTTCTCAGACGCCCGGGAACCGGCACGTCGAATATTTCGATCTGACCCCCACCTGACACAAATATCTGTTTCATTATGATTTAATGGCCTCCTTGACCGGGAACCCATGGCCGCCGAGCCGCATAATCTGTGGAGCCAATGCCGATTTGCATTGAACGCAACTTGAGGTATTTATTGGAGAAATTTGCGAGGAGGGACTTATTGCAAGAAGCCTCTCCGCGCACCCCTTCCCCCAAACCCCCAATTCATGGACTATTGCTTTCGTCGCTTGCAGGCCGTTCCCTTCAAAAGGAGTGATAACCGATTCTTCCAATCTTACTCGTTTGAATGAGTCTTCTCAGCTTGTTCTTAATTCTCCTGATCAACATGGTCAGGTCATTCCATGTGCGAGGAATTTGGAAAGCCCAATTGTTCCACAAGTCCGCGAGACCGGATCCCGGCGACAAGTTTACGGAACTATTCTTGCCAAGGATCGCAGCAATCTCTGCAGCGACTTTCGATGTGTCCCGAATGGGATCGATCCCTGTAACAGTAACACCGGATGGGCTGGCGTCGGGATAAACGTAAACGCATTTCTCGTTCTGTCTGATTTCGGCAGAGAGTATCACAGGGATCGCCGCGCGTTCGAGAGCATCAGTGACGTTTTCGGTCCGCCTGGAATGAAACGTCGGAGGAGCCCACCAGGATCGCGTACTTTTCGAGAATCTGTCCTGCGGCGAGGCAACGGCCTCATGCTCATCCCATCTGTATAGAATTTTTGTTGCTTCTTCCCTAGTAGGAGCAGGTTCAGGAATCTCGTGCAGTTTCACCGGCCTCAGTTTTAGGTCGCGTGTCAGCTTCCATATCAACGCCTGGACAGTTGCGATCCTTTTCAGAGCCCCGTCCTTGAAAGGATGCATGAGGATGCTAACGTGGTTGTGGCCTTCTTCATGTGCGGTTCTAAGCGCACTTCGGATCATACCTTCCATTTCCTGAAGGGATCTGTCGTAAGTCTCGACGCCCACAGGAATGAAATACATATCCCCGGAAGACGTGCGAAACGCTCGCGTACGGCCCGACGCCTGAATGTAGCGGGTTCGGTGGTACAGATGTTTTCTGAAAAGCGCAAAGTATTTCAGACCCGATTTCAAGACAGCCTCCGGAGTCATTCCATCCATCCGGAAGATTAGATTCGCGCCATATATATCGGCATAATTTTTAAGAATATCGGCATGAGCTCTTATTCTTGCGGTTTGTTCATCCAGTGAGCGTCCCTGGAAGAATTCGTGCATCGCGCCGTGAATCCCTATCTCGTGGCCTCCGTCGGCTATTCTTCTCACCAGACCAGGATATATTTCTGCGATAAACCCAGTTACGAAAAAAACGGCCCGTATGCCTGAAGACTCCAAGAGGGATAGCAGCCGAGGCATTCCATAGCGTGCACCGCCGAACTGCTCCAGGTCGAAAATTAATGTGAAAGACCCTGCGGCTCCTCCGTCTCTTGTCACATCCTGTTGAGGGATGTTCGGGATTGAGATTTCGCCTCTTCCTTCGAGCAGGTCACGGGCGCATTCTTGTCCCTGTTGCTGCGCGTGCTCCCTGTCGATAGCAGAAATGGTGGTGTATCCTATTCTCAACTCCCTCAGTAGATTTCCGATTAGGGGATTACCCGCCATGTCGTCGTTGCGTGTGAATATCAGAGCATCAGCCTTGATGGAACGGATATCTTCCAGGAGTGTGGGATCGCTATTAATGCGGGAATAAGGAGTGATCAAAGTCCGTATCCCCCTGGACTCAAAATCAGAAGGGTGGAATCCAAATCTACTCGGGTCTTCGGGGTCCATGAGAAGAAGGGTTCTATTCCATTCCACACTCATTTACCGCCTCGCTCTCGGGCATTGGACGCTAATTTCAGTATTATCTCATGGTATTCGTCACCGATTTTTTTCCAGGAGAAGATTTCTTCAGCCATCGTTCTCGCTGCCGCACCCATTTCTGACAGCACCGCAAGAGGTGTGCCCGCGGCTCGTATCAATGTAGCGGCCATGGCCTCGGGATTGGGTGAAGAAACGAAGCCACATCTGAATTTCCGGACAAAATCCGCTGTCTCGTCCACGTCGTTGACCATTATAGGCCGCCCCATTGCAGCGTATTCGGCGAATTTGGTTGGGAAAGCGTGTTTCATGGCTTGATGCTCGATCCTCGGGATGACCAGAATACCCACGGAGCGCATCAGGTCCACCATTGTCCCTCGATCCGTTCTATCTACAAGCTCAACCCTGGGGCCGAACTTTTCTCTGAAGACTTGTTTTATCGGCTGATCGCATTCGCGGAAACCTACTACAAGCAATTTGATGGAGGGATCGTGAACAAGCTCAAAAGCTCGGATGAGATTGTCAATTCCTTGCCAGCTCTGGAACTCACCCACGTAACCGAATGTGAATTCGGGCTCTTCAGGTTGCGAAAGCGCAGGGAAAAGCTCCAGGTCCACTCCGTTTCGGACCAGGCTGATCCGATCAGCCGTCAGGCCATCGCGAATGAAAGTCTCAGTCTGATAAGTTGAAACTGTAAGATAATGGTCCGCGCAGCACATGGACAATCGATCTATGAGCTTGACCCTGAGGGACGCGTCATGCTTGCGACCTTGTGTCTGGACCTCATTGGCGAGACCTGATTGTGCTATCACGTCCCCATGGACGTCCAAGAGTATCTGAGCCTTGATAAAGGGCTTGCAGAAGAACAGACTTTGACCGGCTTCCTGGGCTCCGCAGTAAATCACGTCGTAGTGCCTCAATTTCCTCAACCATAAGGGCATGAACAGCGATGCCGTCGTCTCGGTATCAAGCGGTGGGTTGTTCGGCATGAAAAAATAGTCGCATTTTATCGATCTTTGCTCGAGACACTCCGCAAGTTTCATCACTCGGTGCGTGTACGCAGAGCGATCTCCCTTGTCCACTGCGGAAATTACCAAAACTTCTGGGTCCATGCCGAACTCCCGCGGCAGTGAATGAGCCTGTTAAAAAGCCGAAGAGTCTGGGCGGGACTTTTTGGCAGAAGTGCCGCCAATCTCACTGATTTGAAAGCGAATTCGTATCAGCCGTATTACTATGCATACCGACCTGCAAATTACAACACCACCATTCGATAATATCCTCCCTGAAAAGGGCCTCTGAAAAAAGCTCATTGACAATTGAACATGCATCGTTAATCTGGTCTTAGGGAGAAGGAGGGTTTAAATGGGGTTGAATTTGTTTAGACTCGCCGGTCTAGTGTGGTTCGTTGTTCTTGTCTTGGCAGGGAGCCCTTCAGCAGACGTTTTCGACGATCCGCTACCTGACGAAATACTTGAAGGGGCGAATTTTTATATTGCTCCCAGGCCCAACTACGAAGGGTCATTTTGGGTTTTTGACCAAAGCACAAACAAGGTGATAGGGTACGCTCCGTGGGACTCTGTCAACAGGCGATGGACTCTTTTTTCCCTGAACGCAGAATACAAAGGATTTATTCAGGCGACAACAGGGGCCACAAATCCGCCTCATTTCACCCAGTACCTCTATTACGGACGAGAAAACCAATATAAGGGTGTTTTTGTGGCTGCTTTGGGTGGCAGGCCGGTCTCTCCTGATCTGCCTCACGGGGAACTCGGAGGTTCCCTTGCGCTCTACGAGATTGGAAACTTGCCCGTTCCGGCCCCCACATACGAGCCCGAAGTGGACCCCCTGCGGCGCTTTCCGGACGGAGTGGATGTATCGCCAGTGGAGCGCCCATCCATGAGATAGCCTTGTGGAAAGGCATCCGGTTATTAGGTGCAACGGACACGGGCCTTTTTTGGGCCATATCCTGGTTAGGGGAAGGCTGATACGCGCAGTCGCGGGCCCAAGCCGTGATGCTGAGCCTGCACATTCCTGCTATGGAATCACGAACGAGCATTCTCAAGAATACAGTCGCTCTTGCAATACCGAACATACTGAATCCGCTTATTTCGTTTGCTCTTATACTGGTCATTTCCAGATATCTCGGGGTGGAGGGGTTGGGGCAGTATTCGCTTGTGTTTTCCTATTTTGGGCTGTTCGCCACTCTGGCAGCCTTGGGACTCGCGGATCTGGTGGTCCGGGAATCAGCAAAACGGCCCCAGGACACACATTTGTTGCTTGCGAACGCGGGGCTTTTCGGGACATTTTCTTCGCTTGCCGCTCTGATAGGCATGGATTTGCTCGTCTGGGCAATGGGATACGATGAAGAATTGGTACACGCGTCTTTTGTATGTTCTCTGGCGCTGGTGGCGTCCACCGCAGTGAGTTATTTGGAAGCGATTTTCAGATCCAGAGAAAAATCCGAATACGTCGCTCTGTGTTTCCTCATTGAAAATGTTGTCAGGGTGGCACTCTGTGTCGGGCTGCTTCTGTGGAACTTCGGGATCGTAGCTCTTTTTGCGGCTGTGTCGCTGAGCAGGCTTTTCGGTTTAGCGGTCATGATGCTTTTCTACGTGCGGATCTTCGGCAGACCTTTGTTGAGATACGATCGGGAAATATGGGGCATGCTTTACTCTCAGTCCGCGATCTTCGCGAGCATTGCAATTTTCTCGACCATCCACGTTAGCATCGATCAAATTCTGTTATCCAAACTCAAGAGCGTCGAATCAGTTGGAATATACAGTGCTGCGGACAGACTTTTGACTATATGCAAGACAGTGCCCGTGGCTTTCGCGTCTGCGCTCCTGCCTGTCCTGACCAGAGCGTTTGTTACCGGCAAGGGTGAATTCCGAGATCTACTGACAAAGTCCCTGGGATACCTTTTGGTCGCGATCTTGCCAATGGTGGTGGGAACTTTCATCCTCGCAGACAGGTTCATAGATCTCATATACGGTCAGAAATTTGCTCAAGCCGCTCCTGTGCTGCAATTGCACATACTTTCTCTGGTTCCCTTCAGCATGGTTTTCGTTCTGGCGCAGGCGCTCATTGCCACGGAGAATCAGGCTGTGGACTTGAAGATTAATATCGCTGCCGCAATTATCAACGTGGTGCTGAATTTTGCCTTCATCCCTTCACTCGCTGAAATTGGGGCAGTGCTGGCCACTCTTCTGACAATAATCATTTTCAACCAACTCCAGAACCTTTATATCAAGAGGCACCTGCTGGACATTTCTTTTATACGGTTGTATTTCAGACCCCTTGCAGCCTCGCTTGGAATGGGGTTAGTGACTTATATTCTTAGAGAGTGGAACATCTTTCTCAACATCGCGATTTCCGCTACGGTTTACGTGGTGATGGTTGTCGCGGTTAAGGCATTGTCGACTGAAGAGATCCGTTGGTTGACCGGATCGATGTTCAAGCCGAGGTGAGGACATCACGTGAGAGGCTACCTGAAACATTTGTTGCAGGGCGCACCGCCTTCGCTGGCTCAATGGGCACAGCTCGGCTATCATCTGCTGCCTCCGGCCTGGAGATACGGTAAGGCGTTCCGTGATGCAATGTCCCTGCTTGAGGCAAGCGAGCAGTGGGACGAAAAACGACTCGTTGAGTATCAAGAAAAAAGGCTCGAACTCATAATTAGCCAGTGTTACAACCATGTCCCTTATTACAGACAAGTTTTTGATGAACACGGGCTGACTCCACGCGATATTCAGGGAATAGGAGACCTTTCCAAGATCCCCCCCCTGACTAAAGACACCGTCAGGCAGCGAGCCAAGGATCTCGTTGCGACCAACGTGTCGTTTGTGGAATTGGAGGCTGCACATACCAGCGGCTCCAGCGGTACTCCACTTCATTTTTACATGGACAAGACCACCAGGCCGGTGGATCGAGCCCTGGCATTGCGCAAACTGTTGTGGCTCGGTTACAGGAAGGGCGACGTGATGGGTTTTTTCAAAGGCCTTCCTCTTACCAATCCCAACAAATTCATCAGGTACTTCCCTGGAGCAAGGGAACTCAGAATATCGTTTCACAATTCCGACGAAGGCCGTCTCAGCGATATGCTCGACGCACTGAACCACTACAAGCCCGCATTCATAGATGCTTGGCCTTCGTGCCTTTACATCCTTGCTAGATGGATCGAGAAAACCGGTCGCTCTGTGCCTCCGCCAAGGTACATTCTGACTGCGTCGGAAAACCTCTACCCGCATATCAAAGACAAAATCGAGAAAGTCTTCAAAGCACCGGTAATTGATTGGTATGGCCAGGAAGAATCGGTTGCAATAGCACTGCAGTGCGCGTACGCTCGCGGATACCACATTCAGATGGAAATGGGCATTCTCGAACTGGTTCCCTCTGGTGACGGCATGGCTGAGATAGTCGGAACTTGTCTTCACAACATGGCCATGCCTTTCCTCAGATACAAAACCGGCGATCTGGCGATTCCTGGAGACAACGCCCCCTGCCCTTGCGGTAGGAAGCACCCGACTCTCGCAAAGATCGTTGGAAGAGAAGCCGACTTCGTGCTTACTCCCGAAAGGAACGTCATTTCGGCACTTATCCTGCACTATGCGTTTTATGATCTTCCGGAAGTCAAAGAAGCGCAAATTGTCCAGGAAGACTTGACCAATCTGACGATCAAAGTCGTACCGTGGAAAAGAATTTCGGAAGCCACCCGCCAAGCTATTATCGATGGATTGCGCTCGCGCTTGGAATCGCCAAAAATGAACCTTGTCCTGCAAGAAACGGAAGATATTCCCAGAACTAAAGGAGGCAAAAGGCCTTTTGTGATTTCATGTTTGAAACTGGAAGACTACCTCTGATTCCATTCTCCAGTTGTTTGAATAAGACAAGGGATATGTCTTCGGCGCGAAGTCAGGCCGTACCGTTAACAACGAAGCAGGCATGACGCTTAGCACCGGGGTTCCCAAGTACAGTGTCGTGCACAAAGTGGGACCTGCACGATGCCGGCACCACCTATGGTTGCGGATTCCGGAGGGTTCGATGGGCAAACAGCGAAGATATGCGACCGAACTCAGGAATCGGAGCGCTTAGCCAGCCAGCTTGTGCATTTCGTCGCGAATCGGTATGAGGAGCACAACTTGAAACGCATTCTGATGGTAGGCCCCGTTCCGCCGCCTTACGGGGGAATAGCCTCGCTAATGGACGACATAGTTAATTCGAGCCTTTCCGAAGAGTATTCCTTTGAAGTATTCGAACGATCGGGGGTATTTCCTCGCGATGCTCAGGGATTTCTTGGGAGAAACGTCTTTAGATTGAGACGTTTTGCCAGATTTTTCCATAAAGTTATTAGCGGCCGTTTTTCCATCGTTCACATTCACTCTGCAGACCCCGCATTTTTGGGCACCACAATAATCATGCTGCTTGCGCGACTAGCGCGGGTGAAAATTTTGCTTCACATGCACGGAACGGATTGGGATTCTTTTTATCCTGAAGCTCCATGGTTCACAAAGCTTTACACTAGACTAGGCCTGTGCTTGCCCAACACGATTGTCGTATTGTATTCGCTGTGGCGTGACAACATAAAACGTCTGGGCACATCCGCTCGGGTCATCGTTCTGAGAAATTTCATACACAACTCAGCCCCTCCGCCCAGAGACCAAGTGGAACTCGCGGTAAAAACACTTGATTTGGAGCCTGGAAACTTTGTAGTAGTGACTGTGGGAACCGTAGGCTGGAGGAAAGGGTGTTTTGACATACTCAAGGCAGTCCGCCGAGTGGTTACAGAGGAGCCCACGGTGAGATTCGTCATGGTGGGAGGCGAGGAAAAACCCGGCGAATGGCAACAATTAACCGACATCATAATCCGGGATGACCTGGCGCGTTGGGTGCGCATGACCGGTGAAGTGGACCGGGAAAAAATCCCGCTCTATTTGGCTTTGGCAGACGTTTTCTTACTTCCTTCATACATCGAGGGAATGCCTGTGGCCATTATCGAAGCCATGAGAAGCGGATTGCCGGTTATCTCCACGCGGGTAAACGCGATTCCGGACATGATAGAGCAGGAAGTCTCGGGGCTTTTGATCAACCCCGGCGCTTCGGATGAAATAGCCGATGCCGTCCTGAGACTTAAGCGAGACCCTGAACTCAGAAACAGCATTAGGTCAGGAGCGAGATCCTGCTTCATAGAAAAATTCGAGTTTTCTCGTGGAGTGGAAAACCTGAGAACTTTTTACAGAGACCTGCTCACATAACAAGACTATATGAATCCCTATTGTGCTGGCTGGCTTGTCGACGGGTGTCGGTCGGCGGACATTTCAGGAAATGGTGGTGGGTAGCTTCCTTCAATGTACCAACAATACCGAAAATACAGATTCTTGCTGATGCTTTTTGACGTGATGTCAACCGTGCTGGTTCTCTCAGCTGTAGAGAAGCTGAGGCCCTTGTTACCCGGAAGAGTAATCACCATAGGTGAGGGCCTCCCGGACCCTGTGGTGTATTTGATGGTAGCCGTTCTGTCGCATGCAGTATTTGCGCTTAACGGTGTCTACGATATTAAGATCGTTTCAAGTTTTGAAAAGCAAGTGCGCAGGTTGGTTGGGTCTTACATATTAACGATCATATTTCTTGCCGGACTGCTTTTCTTTACTTTCAGGGAAATTTCCCGAATGCTCGTGATTTATTTTGCCGTCGGCAACTTACCGCTCTTGCTCTTGATCCGATTCGCGGTGGTCAGATACTTGACATCTAAACGGCCGAGGACCGGCGACGGTCATACCGTAATAGTCGGAACGTCGGAAAATGGCATTTTTCTGGCAAATACGATGATACAATTTCATTCTTCAGTAATGCACGTAGTAGGCTTCGTGGACGACCACGTCTCTGACGACTCCTTACCTGCGCCGATGCTCGGCTCGATCGAACAATTGCCCAAGATTATAACTGAAAGAGAAATCAGGGTTGTTATGATAGCGCTCCCTGAAAACCGATCGTCAGAAATAGAAGGGCTGGTTTTCAGGCTGGAGAGCTTGCCTGTCCGAATCTATGTGGTTCCGGACATGGCACGGCTTGCCTTTGCTGCTGCTGATATGGAGTTGGTCGGGAATCTGCTGGTCATCGGCGTTCGGGAACCGGTTATAAAGGGGCACCGACGGGTCGCGAAAAGAGTGTTCGACGTTGTGTTAAGCAGCTTGATGATTAGCGCCTTGTGGCCCCTCATGTCACTGATCGCTCTGGCCATAAAACTGGATTCTCCGGGTCCGGTAATATACGTGGCAAGGCGCGTAGGCGAAAACGGAAAATTGTTCAACATGTACAAATTCAGGACGATGACAGCGGACGCAGAAAAGCTCCAATCCCAGGTGGCCACGAAAGATGGCGATGGCAAGCCTGTATTCAAAGTCAAGGAGGACCCCAGAGTAACACGGATTGGAAAATTGCTTCGCAGAACCTCGCTTGATGAACTGGCGCAGCTTTTCAACGTTTTGAGAGGTGACATGTCTCTGGTTGGCCCCAGACCAGAACAGCCCTTCATCACTGAAACGTATGACCACTGGCAATGGCAGCGGCTCTCCGTACCGCCTGGAGTAACAGGGCTGTGGCAGATCTCCGGAAGAAGCGATTTGCCCATGCATTTGAACACTCAGTACGATATATACTATGTGAGAAATTATTCTACTCTTCTGGATTTGAAGATCCTGTTGAAAACCGTAGGAGTGGTCCTCAAGGGCAGAGGGGCATATTGAACTCAAAAGCGGCCCAACAGAGCGAAGTTTTCTGACCGTGTGATTTAACAGCCGCATAATATGCCCTTGGATGGAAAAAGACCATCTCGGAAAGAACGACTATGGTAAGAAACAATGCAATTGATAGCGATCATCTTTACTACTTCACCCTTTTCCTATTTGCTATTTCCGTGTCCATAGTTTATGTGATTATGTTCGCGACCAGCGCGAAACTCATCGTTGTGGCTCACGGTCTGAGTCTTCTGTTCCTCGGATTTGCCTTGTCCCTCGGGGATTTGAGATCCTATCTGATTTTTACGCTCATATTGTGCATCCCTCTGCAGTTGGATTTTCACTTGCTTTACGATCCGCTGAAGAATATCGAGAGCACTCCATTCATGGCGGGCATCCCTGTAGACGTAACAGATTTGATTCTCATGGTACTTTACGCACACTGGCTTGCTGTATTGTCGATGACCAAGCGATCCCAGGGATTGAAGGTCGGTTATCCTTTCGGCGCTATTCTGCTTATATGGATAGTATATTTGCTGCTATCGAGCTTCGTTACAGCAACCCATTTCCGTTACAGCGTTTACGAATGCATCGCCCTATTCAAAGGCTTCATGTTGTATTTTTATCTGGTAAACAACACATCCACGGAACGAGATCTCCGTCTGATGGTTTACGCTTTAATGATAATGACCGCAGCGCATGCGCTCTATGTTGTATGGCAATATGCCACAGGATTGAATTACACAGTCCACGGGGAATTTCAGCATTACGTTGGGCCGGAAGGTTACAGATCCATTGGTTTTTTCGGGAGCCCGGATGCGACAGCGACGATGATGTCGGCCATAGTTCCAATGGCATTGGCCTATTACTTTGTGGTGAAAGAAAAGCGCGGCAGGATATTTACTCTCGCAGGCATCTTTTTGGTGCTGGTGGCGATGATGCTGACCAAAGTGCGGGCCGCCGCTTTTGCAGTACTTATTTCTTCCGCGACATTGCTGCTGGTTGGTTATATCAGGTCACGAATAAGTTCAGCCACTTTTCTCAAGGCCATTGCTGCCGGAATAATCATATTGCTCCTGACGACGCCTTTCGCAATTCACAGGTTCCAAACGGGAACATGGGGCGAGGATCGCGCCCCGCTCATGGCTACCGCGGCGCAAATGGTCAAAGACCATTGGATCCTGGGTGTAGGAGTAAACAATTATCCGTTTGACATAATTCAGTACGTCCCTCCTCAACTGAGGGCAACATGGTCATACACGGTTCACAACGAGTATTTGCTCAGATGGTCTGAAACCGGCATTATGGGATTCCTTGTGTACTACATCCTAAACATAGTGCTCGGGCTGAAGTTGTGGAGACTGACGCGATCGCAAGATCCATGGATTTTTGCGGTTTCCTTGGGACTCTTTGCTTGGTTGATCGGATCTATTACCCATCGGGCATTTTCATTTTACCACTACATAAACTGGTATGTGGAATTCTGTGCGATTCTGGCCCTGACATATCTCGCGTCAACTCTTGAATCCAGGCGGCTTTCCTCAGTGACCTCCGCCTCGGAGCTTCGTCATATGAAAAGAGTGCCATGACTTGGCGAGTGTTTTCAGTTCTTCTTGCATTGTGCATAGTCCCGGTTCTTGATCCGGCCGAGGCTAGAGTTTGGCACGTGGACTGCGACAGAGGCAGCGACAGCGCTTCAGGTTCTGAAACGGAGCCGTTCAAGACAATTCTCAGGGCATCCAATGTGCTTAAGCCTGGCGACACTGTTGTTATCCGTGAGGGCGTGTACCATGAGCAGATAGTCGGAGGTAATTCCGGGCAGGAAGGTGCCCCGATAACTTACGAGGGAATGGACAGAGGCAAAGTGGTTATGCAGGGGAGCGTCCGGGTCAAAGATTGGCAACAGAGCGAAAAAGTATGGACAAAAGGGGGTCTGAAGCCGATCACTCAGCAAAATTCCTTTGTCATGGTTGACGAAAAACGGATGCTCAAGAAAGTGGACTCTGCCTCTCAAGCGGACAGGGGTTGTTTTCACCTGGCACCAGACGGCGTTTACACAATACGGCTTTGGGAAGACTCCAACCCGAACACGGATCACGATATCGACGTTTACGAGTACGATTTTGCATTCAACTCGGGCGATCGATGGGACGGCACGGCCAAGAAGTGGATAATCCTGCGTAACATGACCCTGGAAAAGTACGGGGTCAACGGGATATCCACGGATGCAGAACATCCAGCGGACAATTCCCGATGGGAGTTGGACCGCCTCACTGTGCGGTTTAACAGGGCAGAGGGCATATTCTACTGTCTTGACGACTGGTACGTGCATGACTGCGAATTCATAAGGAACGGAGTCCACGGATGCCAGATAAACGGTGCTCGGGTGCGTTTTTTCAATAATCTATGTGCGGAGAACGAATGGTTCGGCGTATCAGGGGATGGCGGATGCGGGTTGCTCATAGGGCCCGACGATTCGGCGCATTCTTCTGATGTGAGCAACAACGTTTTCGCAGACAATGGCGATGGTCTCGGGTATGGGTGCGGGGTTTACCTGGAAGGCAGGGCACGAAACAACCTGATCCACGGTAATCAGATATCCGGGGGAACGTCAGCTGGAATCTGTTTTTTCGGGTCATCTCACAACAGGGTGGTCAACAATGTGATTGTGAACGTGGCTCCCCAAACAGACTGGGAAAATGCCGCAGCGTTCGTGCTCCATCACAGTCTTGAAGGTGCGCCTACAAAACCGACTGGAAATCTTATCGCTCATAACACGGTATGGGGATGTCCTTCCCCTGTATTCGTTGAAGATCCGGGTGTTATTTTGGAAAAAAAGGACTATAACAGATTCGTTAACAATCTGTTCGCGATGTGCAGATTCTTGTCTCCCATTCCCGGTTCTCCTGGAGTGACCTTTGACTCCAATGCGTGGTACGGTTGCCCGGACGGCGAAAAGATCGATCTTTCGGCCGTCAAGAAATGGCTGAAGGGATTTGCTCCAGTCACGGATCGCTCCGGAGCGAACGACCTCGACTCGAACCCGGTCATAGTGGCGGACCCGGTTCTTCAAGACACTTCAAGGGGCAATTTTCGTCCTGGGCCGGATTCCCCTCTGATTGACGCGGGAGCGAATCTGGGTGAGATTTCCCGCGACAAGGACGGAAACCTTCGTCCGGTGGGGTCCGGACCTGATATCGGAGCGTACGAAGTCGTCCCCGAGCGAAAATGAGCCAAGAATTCACGAGCATTGGCTTCACATGGACCCGTCGATAATTCGGAACAAGTTTGCACGAACGGTCACGATGAAAACCTAAGGAACAGGTGAGCGCTATGAGCGACAATGTGGGCTTCTCCCTCAGAGATACGCTGAATGTTTTCTATAAGAAAATTATTCTGTTGAAGATCGCTTTGGTAGTCATTCCGCTCGGAGTGCTCGCCACTTGCCTGGCATTGCCACCAGTGTATGAATCCAAGGCCAAGATCATAATCACCGCAAAACAAGAGAACCCGGCACTGTTGCAGGTCCCGAGGGACATGGCGTCGTCCGCAGTAGTAAACCTTAACGTGGACGAAACCGACCTCAACAGCGAAATGGAACTTCTGCTGAGTCCTGATCTGTGGGTGAGGGCGGTCAGGAAAATAGGACTTCAAGCCCTGAAGAAGGGTCAGGAGAACGTCCTGGTTTCGTTCCTGGACGAATTGGAGAAATCTCTATCGGGCTTACTGGGAAGCTCCAAGGCGGCTGTTTCCGAATCCAAAGAAAACCCTGAGATAATGGAAACAGCAAGAAGTCTGATAAGAAAATTGAGGGTGATTCCTGCTCCCAAGTCCAAGATAATCGACATCTCTTTCAAGTATGACGATCCTGCAATGGGCCAAAAAATCCTATCGACATTACTGGAAGAATACCTACCGTATCATCTGGAGGTATATTCCCTGCCCGGAGCCCAGGGTTTCTTTTACGGAGAGGGCGAGATTTACAAGCAAAAACTCGAAAAGGCCGAGAGCGATCTGATGGAGTTCAAGAAAAAATACGGTATCTCAATCATAGACAAACAGAAAAGTGAGCTGATCTCCTCCATCAAGCAAATTGACGACTCTCTTACGGAATTGAATTCCAATCTGAGCCAGTTCCAGAACATGCTCGGCGATCTAAAAGAGAACAAAATACCGACAGGCCAGCTTACCCCGTCAGCGCAGCGAGGCAACGAAAACACGGTCATAAGTGTGATTGCCACCCAGCTTCTCAGAGCAAGACAGAAACAGATCCTGGCCATACAACACTTCTCGCCCGACAGCCGAGATTACCAGGAAGCGGAAGACTTGGTGAGAGACTTGACGGAAAAGTTCGGCACCTCGCTTCAGGCCGAAATAGGAGTGCTCAAAGCCAAGAAAGTCAGCCTGGAGGAAAGTCAAAAGGGAAACCAGACCGCTCTGCAAGTACTCGAGGGTAAGACCGAAGAACTCAGGAAGCTTCAATTGGCGTCGACCATAGCAAAGGAACGTTACATCCAGTACATCACCAAAGAAGAAGAAGCCAGGGCCGCCCAAAAGGGTGGAAACAAGTTGCTTAACGTCAGCATAGTTGCAGCGCCCTTCACGCCTGTGGAGCCGGTTTTCCCGAAGACAGGGCTGATGGTGTTCGGGGCTTTTCTGCTTGCTGTTCCTCTCGGAATAGGCATGGTGCTGGTGGCGAATTTTCTAGACCACACATATGCCAATCCGAGCGAGTTGGAGGCCTCAACAGGACTTCAGGTATTGGCTTCATTTCAGAAAGTGAGCAGGACCGAAGCATCCGGGCCGTGAAGCAATGTCCGTTCTGGTACCAGTTCTCGTTCAAACAGGTAACGACAAGGAACGGCAGGCGGGTAGGGCAGCCCCATTACTGTTGGAAGCGGCGGAACCCGGTCCCCGCCATTCGTTAGGAAATCGCTGCCCAGACGCACCTTGGAATTTCTAGTTGGGGAGCGCATTCCTATACAAACCACTTGATGGGGACCGGCAAGATGCCGTTTGCACTGCGACGTTTTCATGTTTCGTTGTGGCCCTCCGGGGCATGTAGGTTGGCATGAAGAGGATCGGAATCCTTATGGCGACGATATGCGTCTGTCTTGTTCAGGCCGCTCCTGTGACTCATGCGGCGGAATACGACAGCGGCCTCATAAATCATATAATTGACGATACTGTTTACGTCGACGGCAATAACGGCATGTACGTAGTGGAACTCCTCGGGATGTGCACGTGGTGCGAAGAAGGCATGGAAGTGCTAATAAAACTCCCGGGCTTCATGAAGGCGACGATAGAGCCCTATAGACAGCCCGGTGATGTCTCCCGCTTCAAACCGGTGCGCGCCTTGATAATCAGAGACGCCAGATACGAGAATTAATACCGGTTCGCATCCAAACAAGGAAGAATCCGACGAACTCATCGAGTAGTTTCGGCCATGGGTCCTAGAGTTGCTGATCCATGAGATGCTATGCCTTGGCCATGTCCTCAATCCAGGAATAACAGTTGTCTTTTCGTTGGTAGCACACTTGAGCATTATCCATTGGGCGGACGAGCTATTCGCTGCCATTGAGGCGGATCTGATACCAGTTCGCCATAAAAAACATAAGGTTGCCGACGGTTGCCATTGCGAGGGAGTCTAGCCCGAAGTAATCTCCCGCCATTGAGATTGCTTCGTCGTTTCACTCCTCGCAATGACAGTTAGCATCGTGTGTGTTACGAAAATAATAGCGAACGTGTATGAATGGTGAAGGGCGCAATTTCTAACTTGACAGCTCACCAACGTTGGTTCATTATGGAGATATGTAATTCTCCAGAGAGAACATTAGAACGATGTCCAGCCCCAAGAAACCAGAATTCAAAAGAGTTCCGGCCCTGGACAAATGCTTCGCCATTTTGGAACTTCTATCGAGATCCACGGCGCTTCTTGGCACAAGCGAGGTCGCCAGGGAGCTTGATTTGAACAAAAGCACCGTCTTTAACATACTCCAGACCCTAGCCGACCTGGATGTCCTTGAGCATGCCCACGGCGGCAAGTTCGGGTTCGGTACTCGATTGCATATTCTGGCCAATGGTGCAGGCCGCAGGGTTGACTTGATTCGCACCGTCCGTCCTTACCTTAACGAGATCGCAAGCAATTCCAGTTTCACTGCCTTCTTTGGCATCCGCTACGGGCTCAAAGCAATAATCGTGGACAAAATGGAGGCCGCTGTTGACATCAGAGTGGCTGCCGAAGTCGGAATGCAGTTGCCTCTCCTTTCAGGAGCGGGAGGAAAGGCTCTGTTGTCACAGCTTTCCAATTCTCAAGTCGATCAGATTTTGTCTACCAACGAACTCAGAAAATTCACCCCTCATACATGTGTGGATAAGAGTAAGTTCAAAGAAGCGGTCCTCAAAGTCCGTGAAGAAGGCCTCGCCCTTGATTGGGAAGAATACATTGAAGGGATTATTGCGGCGGCAGTGCCCATCAACACCCACCGTGAAGGTCGCGAGGCTGCAATCTGGGCAGTTGGATTGCGACGTCAGGGATCGGAGCGAGAAATCTCCGAGCTTTCGCAACTTCTGAAGAGGATTGCACGTGAGCTTGACATGCGCTTCAGGCCGGCATAGGCGATTCTGGCCCTGCAAGACAGGGGTTAGAGTTAAGGCTTTCGACTCCGACAAGGTTTGCAGACATTCGCGCTCATGAGATGTGAGGGACGGCAAGCATGTCCAAACAAATCCTCACCCTCTGATTCCGGATTTTGAGTTGAACGCTATTTGCTGACCTTAGCCACTCTGATCGCTCGCCAGTAAAAGGAGACTAGCTTATGGAAAACCGTGCAGCACTTTACTGGAATCCTTATTTAGAGACATTGCCGAGAGAACAATTAATCGAGATTCAGCTTGCGCGCTTGAGAAAACTCCTTGCTTACGTCAAGAACCATTCCGTTTTCTACAGAAACCTGCTTTCCGACGTTGAACCTTATGATATCAGGAGCATAGCGGATGTGAAGAAGCTTCCTCTGATTGACAAGGAAGACTTGAGAAAAGCGCAAGACGAAAAAGAACCTTTTCCATTCGGCGAAATGCTGGGCGTACCGCCCGAACAGGTCTGCACTTTCCGGCAGACGTCCGGTACGACCGGAAAGCCTGTGTACGTCCCTGAGAGCTATGAGAGCTGGCAATGGCGGGTTGAGGTATGGTGCCATATTCTTTGGATGGCCGGCTTCCGAGAGACGGATCGTGTTTTCATCCCTTTTGGGTACAATGTTTATGTGGCTTTCTGGGAAGGCCATTTTGCTGCAGAAAAGCTCGGCTGCATGGTCGTGCCTGGAGGGGCTCTCGACACGAAAGGCAGAATCAACAAGATCCGGGAAGTGAAAGCTACAGCCCTCTTGAACACCCCCACCTATGGCCTTCACATGGCTGAGGAAGCGGAAAAAATGGGGTTGAATCCCAGGGACCTGGGCATCGAGAGAATGCTTTGCGCTGGAGAACCCTTGCCTGACGCCACGCGAAGGAAGCTCGAGGAGACTTGGGGAGCTGAGGTCTACGACCACATAGGCGGCACCGAACCTTGCGCTTGGGCGGCAATGTGCGGACAGAGAAGCGGACTGCACATCATGGAACCCTTCTTTCTTGTGGAGTTCCTCGATCTGGAAACCTTGAGTAGAGAAGTAGACGAAGGTGAGATGGGTGTTGCAGTAGTCACTCCTCTTGGGAGACGATCCTTCCCGTTGGTCCGGTTCAATACCAAAGACGTGGTCAAGAAAGGGACAGACGGATGTGGTTGCGGAAGGACCTCCATGATGATCGAAGGGGTCACTGGGAGGACGGACCACCTGATGAAAATACGCGGAGTTCTGTTCACGCCGGTATCTGTTGAAGAGCTATTGAGGTCGGAGTTTGCAGAGATCGTTGAGTATGAAATCATCGTCCAGAAAAAGGGAATTATGGACGGCATCTCCCTGAGAGTGGAGCCCAAGGAGGAAATGGGTGAATTGGCAGTAAACGGTCTAGTGCGCAGGCTTTCCGAACGATTGAAGATCAAGACTAATCTCAGATTCGAGATAGAACCCGTGTCACCAGGAGAATTGCCGCGGTACACACTCAAATCCAAACGATTCAAAGATCTCAGGTAGGAGAAAGGAGTGGGGCGCTATGGTTCAGGCAGATCTGGAAACCCTCCGAGAAATCAAGAGGAAGATCGACCTCATAGAGGAAGCGGCCCGACAGATGAAGACTCTGGGGGCCGGAGTTCCCGCAGTCGAAAAAAACGCTCAGTGCGTACTGAGTGCAGTCTATGTTTTGAAATTCGGAATCTCAGACATACTTGATATTCAAGACTAAAAATAGCTCAAGACTCCGGTTCCACTGTCCGTGAACCCTTGCATAATGTCCGCCTCGGCGAAGATGTTTCCCTGGGGCGGCTGCTATGATGGTCAGGTCAATCGATATTCATCATTACAGCGCCGGCACATTGCGGTAATGCCTCCCGAACAGTCTTTCTTTTTCTACGATACGCCAGTTTTGAGGACTCTTGGCAGTCTTCGAGCAACCCGGAAAGGAGACGACAGAATGTTCAGAAAGAAGAACGTGGGCTTGTTGAGTTGGGGTTCGACATTTCTGATTCTTGTTGTTGCAGTGTGCGCTGCTCGGGCAGACACTGTTACACTCAATTACTCACTCCCATGGCCTGCGACCCACGGCAATACCCTCGTCGCTGCTGAGTGGGCAAAGGAAGTGGAAAAAAGAACCAATGGCGCTGTGAAGATCCACACGTTTCCTAGCGGTACACTCACACCGCTTGACCAGACTTACGATGGAGTTGTGAAGGGAATCTGCGATATCGGGTTATCTGTCGTGAGCTACGTCAAAGGACGCTTTCCACTGAGCGAAGTGATCGATCTGCCTCTAGGATATACCAGTGGGCTTCAGGCGACGCGATTGGCCAACGCGTATTTCGCTAAGTTCAAGCCCAAGGAATTCGACGATGTAAAAATGCTTTATATGCATGCTCACGGGCCGGGGGTCCTCATTACCAAGAAGCCGGTCAACAAGCTGGAAGACCTCAAGGGCATGAAGATCCGGTGCACAGGCACGAGTTTGAGAGTTGTCAGCGCGCTCGGTGGGGTTCCTGTGGCCATGCCCCAGACTGAGACCTATGACGCCGTGCAAAAAGGCGTTGTTGACGGTCTGTTATCGCCCATCGAAACGCTTCAGGGGTGGAAATTCGCCGAGGTGGCGAAGTACACCACTGAAAACTTCAGCACTACCTATACTCTTTTGTTCTTTACCGCCATGAATAAGAAAAAATGGGATTCCCTGCCAAAGGATGTGCAAGAGACTATTGAGAAAATTAACGCGGAATGGATTGAGAAAAGCGGCAAGGCATGGGAACAAATCGACAAGTCCGGAAAGGAATTTGCCCTTTCGAAGGGGGTCACTTTCATTGCGCTGTCTAAAGAAGAGGAAGAGCGTTGGGCCAAGGCCGTGCAGCCTGTGTTGCAAGACTACGTCAAGATGACCGAATCAAAAGGTCTTCCTGGCGGTGAAGCACTCATTTTTTGCCAGGAATGGCTTAAGAAAAACCCCTGATCCAATTAAAAGGGAGCATCCAATAGAGCACATTCTTTGAACTGGATTCAAAGAACCAATACGTAATACTAATTCGCATTTAAAGAAGTAAGATTGGGGGGACCCTCTTTAGTAAAGAGTTTTCCCCCAATCCCCCTTCCAGAAACTTCTATCATTTGCCGGAACCCCAAATTTCCTTTCAGGAA
>JACRDE010000562.1 GCA_016212935.1 Desulfomonile tiedjei
CTGGTGGCCAATGATGGCGACGAAATGGACCTGGGAGGCCTTACCCTGCGGTTTCTATCAATAAAGGGCCATTCACCAGGTAAGATAGTCGTCTTCATCCCCGAATTAAGCGCGCTCATTCTGTCTGACTCGCTGGGGTTCAGGTTTCCCGGTAGAGGTATTTTTCCTCTTTTCCTTACCAGTTATTCTGAATACATGGCCAGCCTCGACAGGCTGGAGAGCCTCGCCCCTAGAATTGTCGGGGTCGCGCATCAAGGCCCATTGATCGGTGCTGAAGTTCCGGCAGCCTTCGCTGAATCTCGAAAGCGGGCCGAAGAACTCCAGCTCAGAATACGCAACGACTCTAGACCGGCGGACGAGCTGGCCGAGGAAATCTTCAGGGAGTTCTACAGAGACGAGCTTAAGATGTATACTGAGGAAAACATAATGAACTGCGCCAGACTTCTGGTGAAGAGAGCCAGCGAAGAATAGCATCTGATACTAACACGCATTCAAAGAAGTAAGATTGGGGGAACCTCTTTATTAAAGAGGTTCCCCCCAGACCCCCTTCCAGAAACTTCTATCATTTGGCGGAATCCCAAATTTCCTTTCAGGAAATGGGGATTCCGGCGAGTGCTAAAAGTTCTTGAGGTGGGGTTCGGGGAGGAACTTCTTACAAGAAGTGCCTCCCCGATTTTACATATTTGAATTCGAAATGGTAGAAGATCTATTGCGGCTCTAACGACTTGGGGTTCGTGCTCCCCAGTCGTGTTCATACTGTGTTTTCAAAATCCGCAAGGCCTTGGCTCGGAGAAGCATCATGGATTTCAGAGCGATTCAGGTACTCTCTCAGGCGGTTTCCACTCTCATAGACGAGATAACCTGGGACAAGTACGGACCCCAGGAATTGCATACTCCTGTGGTAACAGAGGAAAAAGACTGCCACAATTTGGACCTTCTTTTGGACATAATGGGAGCCCTCACCAGGATGATGGATACGCGGATAACTTACGTCACTACTGAGGGCAAAGTGGTCAGAGAGTGGATCCTGTCGATTCTCGAAATCGGGAGCAGGTATAAGCGCGAGTTGGAAATACTGGAATTGCTCGAAAAGCGGGTCGGACGGCAATTGGAGGGGAAAAGCTAGCTTCGATCGTCTTGTGAGGATCGCCTTCTCAGAAGTTTGACAGAGCGCACTCGACTGCGAACTTCTTCAATGCTTACGTTGTGGTCGGACTGCTCTGCTTTTTGGACATGGACTCCCTCGCTGACGTGCGTTTTGCCGGAAGAATGCCTCCTGAGATAAGCTAGAAAAACCAGCACTCCGCCTATCAGGTAGATCAACCAGCCAGACAAACCAACAACCGAAAACCCCGGAACAAATTGCCACAGGAGCAAAAGTACAACAGCGGAGATTGCCCCGAAGAACGCAACAAGCTTCATGTGTTGGGCAAAATTCATGACTTTCCTTCACCGCTCATTTCTTTCAATAGCACCAGTGTGGCGCCCCAGCCCCCGGCCTCCAGTGGCGCCTCTGAAAAGCTGTCTACAGATGCATGCCTGGAAAGGAGAGCCCTAACGCGGTCCCGCAAGATTCCTTTCCCCTTTCCGTGGATAATTCTGATTTCATAGATGCCTCGCTCCAAACATGCCTCAATGTAGTCATCCAGGAGATAGGGCAGATCCTTGGGAGAGAACGTGTGGAGATCCAGCACGCCGTCAATGGGAATTTCCACCGTGTCTTGTTCCCTATCGTTCAAGCTTGTTCTCACCTTTCTGTACCCTGACTATACCGCCTCTGGCTGTGTTTTGATATAGAGCCGTTGCCAAAAGAAGTGCCCTGAATTCCGCTGCCATGAAATATGAGAAATCCCCCTAACCCCCTTTGCCTAAAGGGGGGACTCATCCTGCCGTTCCTCCCTTGGCAAAAGGGGCACGGGGGATTTTTCATTCGGACAGAACTTTGACACACGCCATGGACGCAGCGCAAAAGGAATTTCCATGAGGTTCTGTGTATAAACGTAATTGACAGCAACATTTGAACCCTCGCCCGAAACCCGGCTCGGGTATTGTGTTTTGCCTCGGCTCGTGGTACAGGCTTCAGGTGCCGTGAATTTCTTGAACTTTGATCTCGCCGTTAATTTTGATTATAATTACTGATAATTACTGCAAGTTGAGACTGAAGGGATGGCTTTGCAATGATTTCAGACCCGTTTTCCTGCTCGGAAATCTCCCCGGATTCGGAGGGATCGGATCCGATATTGTCCTGCACTCGATGGAACAATGTTGAAAAGCACGGCATCGAGAATGTGGGATTCCTGGATCTGAGCGAAATCCTCGAAATAATCGATCCGATTCGCGTGCATGGCCCTGCTCATGGCCCGGTTTCCGGAATCTCCATAGACACCAGGAAGCCTATGGGCGAAGACTATGTTTTCTGGGCAATCAGGGGCGAACACTTTAACGGAAACGATTTCGTAGAGGATGCGATAGCTTCCGGGGCAA
The DNA here is from genome assembly GCA_016212935.1 of Desulfomonile tiedjei. Taxonomy (GTDB): domain Bacteria; phylum Desulfobacterota; class Desulfomonilia; order Desulfomonilales; family Desulfomonilaceae; genus Desulfomonile; species Desulfomonile tiedjei_A. The sequence continues at coordinate 2,485 of JACRDE010000562.1, forward strand.
GAGCGGCGGTAGTCAGCCGGGACGATTGTTTCAACAGAGAACTGCCTGCGGACTCGACGCTGATACTGGTACCGGACACACTGAACGCTCTCCAGGATTTGGCAGCCGCATACAGGCGCCGGTTCACCTATCCTGTAGTTGGGATCACCGGCAGCAACGGCAAGACACTCGTGAAGGAGATGCTTGCGTCAATCTTGTGTCTGGAACGGAAAACCTACCGATCTCCGCTTTCTTACAACACCCAGGTGGGGGCATCGCTCGGTCTTTTGGGAATGCGTCCCGAACACCAGGTAGCTGTTATCGAGGCCGGAATAAGCCTTCCGGGAGAAATGGACCGCCTGGAAAGGATGATCCGTCCTGATCACGGGATTCTGACAGTCATAAGCAAGGCCCACATCGGTGGATTAGGCACAATCGAAAACACGCTGCAGCAAAAGCAGAGACTTTTCAAGAATCTCCGAAGCGGCTCATTTCTATTGCTCAATGCTGACGATCCCTTGAGCCTGAACGTTTCGCGCTCATCCGAGGCGAACGTGGTGACTTTCGGCCTTTCCGAGGCAGCGGATGTCAGGGCCGACGATGTGGTATCCATGCCCGAACGAGGCCACCAATTCAGGATGAGGCTTTTCGATCGGGACCTGGAAATCAATCTGCCGGTCGCAGGTCGGTTCAACATTCTCAACGCCTTGGCCGCAGCGGCCGGTGCCACTCTGCTGGGGGCGTCACCGCAAGCCATTCAGCAAGGTCTTAGGGAGTTCAGGCCGTCTCCCATGAGGCTGGAAATTCACACCACGGTCACAGGTGTCACGCTGATAAATGACACCTACAATTCGGACCCGGCGTCCATGAAAGGGGCTCTGGACGTCCTCGCCAAGGTGGGCAGCGGACGGAGGAAGATAGCGATCCTGAGCGAAATGTTGGACCTTGGCCTGCACAGTCGCGAAGAGCACCTGGCAGTTGGTAAAGAAGTCGTCAGGAGCGGAGCGGACCATCTGATCACCGTGGGAGAGAACGCCGCTCTTATCGGGCATGCTGCCGCTCTGGAGGGTATGAACTCAAAACGTATAATCGACACCCGCAGCTACAAAGAAGCGGCCGCTGAACTGGAGAAAATAATGAACCGCTGGGATGTGGTTCTGTTCAAAGGCTCACGATGGTTCCGCCTCGAAAGGATCGCGAAGGAGCTTGTCGGCTCCATAGGACCGACCCGGCTGGTGGTGAATCTGGACGCCATTGCAGCGAACATAAAGAAGATCCGTGGCATCGTCGGCGAAGACGTGGCCATCATGCCCGTGGTCAAAAGCTTCGGATACGGTAATGACTCCATACGAACTTCCAGAATGGCCCTGGAAAACGGCGCAAACTACTTAGCGGTGGCATTCCCGGATGAGGGCGCCGCACTCCGGGAAAATCGGATCGATGCACCGATTCTGGCTTTCAACGTGCTCCCTGAGGAAGTGGACAAGGTGGTCAAACACAGTCTTTCCTGCGAGGTGGCATCACTGGAGCTGGCGAATGCTCTTCATCGGGCGGCAGCCGGACACAGGAAAATACCGGTTCACCTGAAAATAGACACCGGCATGGGGCGTTCCGGGGTATGGGTGGACGACGCGATCCCATTCGTTGAGACCGTCTCTTGCCTCCGCAACCTGGAAGTGGAAGGAATCATGACCCACTTTTCGAGCGCGGACGATCCAGGGAGCGATGATTACACGCTCCAACAGATAGCTGCCTTCGAAGCCTTGTTAGTGGAACTGAAACGCCGAGGATACGGCTTCAGGTATGTTCACGCAGGGAACACTGCTGCTGTGGTGCGATTTCCCCAGACCCACTACAACATGGTACGGCCCGGTTTGGCGATTTACGGCATGTATCCATCCGAGGCGGTGAGGTCGCTTATTCACCTGGAACAAGTGATTTCCTTCACAACCAAGATATCCCAGATCAAGGAGCATCCGCCCGGCAGGTGCATTTCGTACAATCGCCGTTTCGTGACAGCCGGGAACTGTCGGATCGCCACGATACACGTGGGCTACAACGACGGTTACCCGAGATTCCAGTCGAACATAGGGCAGGTGCTGGTTCGAGGCAGAAAGGCCCCCGTTGTAGGTACCGTATGCATGGACGCCACAATGATAGATGTTACGGACATACCGGATGCAAAAGTCGGAGACGAAGTGGTGCTAATCGGCCGTCAGGGAGATCAAGAAATCCTCGCCGATGATATAGCTGCCAACGGCGGGACCATAAATTATGAGATAGCCTGCAAGATTTCGCCAAGAGTGACCCGGATTTTCGTGCAAAGTTGATATGTTATATGGATGCGCTTTCAAGGCGGTAATATTGGGGGGACCTCTTTGTAAATAGTTTCCCCCCAAACCCCCATATGCGCTAACTTGTGGATGTTCGGCTCTTTATCCGTCATTCCGGCGAAGGCCGGAATCCAGTCTTTTAAAACGGATTCTGGACCCCGGCCTTCGCCGGGGTGACGGTGTTGTACTTGGCTAAGTAGCTGAAATAA
>JACRDE010000563.1 GCA_016212935.1 Desulfomonile tiedjei
CATATTCGGCGGATGAGGCATATATCGTGCCGGCAATTATCAGAGCAAACAAGGCCAGCATCATTTCCAGGAACATGACGCCAGCTCCCACCGGCCTCGCGTCCAACTCGCTCTCAAGCTGACGCGCTGTTCCGGAACTCGACACTATGCTGTGCCATCCGGAAACCGCACCACATGCTATCGTTACAAACATCATCGGCCACACGGGGCCGATAGCGATGCTAAAACCCGTATAAGCGGGTAGGGTGAAATCGGGTCTCGAAATCAAGATGCCGATGCAGCCGAAGAAAAGCCCAAGAAACACTATGTATGCGGCCACATAGTTGATCGGCAGGGCAAATCTCCAGATCGGCAACACCGATGCGAAGTAGCAGAAAACAAAAGCCAGTATCGCCCACAACCACCTGCTGTTGGCAAGATCCACACCGAGTATCTGGTCCGACGGCGCAGACGTGCCGAGGAATATTCCAACCATCGCGATTACCACGGTAATCACCGTGGTGACTATTATGTCCATTTTCCATCTGTAGATCATCTGGCCGCACAGTACTCCGGCTATAGTGAGAAACAGCCAAGCCATCGGGCTGGATTTAAGCCCTACAGCGGTGCTCACAACAACATTACCGAACGCCCCGACGATCAGCAGCAAGTAAAAGTAAATAAACGCGAGCAATATGATTCTCGCCCTGGGTGAAATCAGCCTGTGGCTCAAGCCACCGAATGACGCCCCCTCGTTCCTCATGGCGATCACCGCGCTGGAATAGTCGTGCACCCAGCCGATGAAAAAAGTACCGGCCAAGATCCAGACCAAGGCAGGGAGCCAGCCCCACTGTATGGCTATTATTGGGCCGATAATCGGACCGGCACCGGCGATGGATTTGAACTGATAACCGTAAAGGATGTTCTTGCTGGTGGGCATGAACTCCACGCCATCCATATACATCTTGGCAGGCGTCATCCTTTTGGCGTCAGCCTGAATGACCTTGGTGTCGATGTACTTGGCGTAGACGCGGTAGCCGACAAAAGCCACCACCAAACCCAGGATCAAAACAACCAACGAATTCATTTCTGACCCCCTTCGTCTGTGAGCCTTATCGGGTTACTGAGACCGAATCCCCCAATGGAAGAGATGTTGACCGTATCGGGAAATTTCCTTCCCGAAGTTAATGACTCCGTCAAACTATTAGGGTGCATCCTTGAGTGGATTGCACAGCCGAGTCGCAGACAAACGAGTCTTAGTCAATGGGATCAAAATAATCTGCAGGTTGTGTCCCCTGATCAGTTCGTGCATTGCGCGGACCATCTGCACGGTGAAAGTTTTTTCCTGAATCAGAGAATTGGGATGATCTGCGTGCACGCGCGCCCGATCATCGGAAATAGCGCTTTGTAACATAGTAAACAGCGCATTGAGGGTCAAGCAATTTTTTTTCGTTAATATAGCCTAAATATACCCCAATGCCTCCGGGAGACGTGCCATCCTTGATATGTGGTATGCCAATGGGCGCTCAAGAAGCGTTTCAACTCAGGCTAGACAAGCGCTGGAACCGCAGGGAGCGCCCTGGCGATATTCTCCGGCAGTTGCATCCTTTGCGGAACCAGGGGAGACGCCTCAGCCTTGACTATAATATTCCATCCCAGGCGATTGTAAGGAAATGTTCCTCCCAGTACGCGGTCTATTCCGCTGAGAGCATCCAGTCTCAGAAACTTTTTCTTGGATCCGGGAAGGGCCGGAAGCTTGTAGGGAATTATGTAAACCGATCTCCAATCCTTGACAGCAAAGCCGGCTCTCCTAAGTTTTCTTCCGAGGCTCATGAATGTGTAGAAGCGTAAGTGAGTCTCATCCCATCCGAACCAGTCTTTGTTCCCGAGCAATATCCTGTTGTACGTCCCCTGAACGAGAAAATTCAGCGAAAGCGAGTTCTGAGTGCTCAAAACCAGCCGTCCACCCGGGGCGATGGAATTGACTGCTCTCTGGAGTAATCCGTCGTCGTCTACGACATGTTCAATTACATCCTTCATCAGGATGACGTCAAACCGGTCCCCACGCAGAAACTCAGGAAAGTCTTCGCTTTGTACAAAGCGGCAGATCGGCTCTACCTTTTCCGTGCGGGCATGATAGCGCGCTGTTTCAATGGCGGTTTCTTCGGCATCGACCCCTACTACCACCGAAGCCCCCTGCTTTGCAGCGTAAACAGTAAATAACCCAGCTCCGCAGCCGTAATCCAGGAAACGCTTTCCTCTGAGATCTCCAAGCAATTCACTCACGAAGGCATTTTTCATGCGACTATAGGCCTTGCTTTGCTGATCAAGGTAAGCGGCAAGCGCTCTCTCGGTATCCTCGGAGCGCAGCCAGTGGTCTGCCGGATAGATTTTTCTGTTTGGGGCCATTCAAAACTCGATCAACTCTTTGTACAAATCCTTCCACGCGACAAATTCACGATCGGCAGAGAACGCCTGCATTCTGATGCGAGCAGCGGATCCCATTTGCCATGCTTTGTCCGGGTTGTCCATCATTTCAGAGATCGCTGTTGCAAGAGATGCAGAATCGCCCCAGGGGACAGTGAGCCCTGAGACTCCGTCTTCAATAAGCTCTTGAACAGCGCCGGTTCGAGTCGCTACTGAAGGAATACCCGAGGCCATGGCTTCCATGAGTATATTCGGGCATCCCTCGGAAACCGACGGGAGCACGAACAAATCCAGGGTGCGCAGCCAATCGGGGATCTTGTTGTGTTCGAGAGGCTCCAGAAGAACCACGCGCTGACCTATTCCGGTTCTTTCCAGCATTTCCAGGAAGACTCCTCTTTCGGACTCTCTCAGCCTGCCGCGAAGCTCGAGAGTCACGTCCCGATCTTTGCCAAGTGAAGCCAAGGCCTTGAAAAGATACGGCAGTCCTTTAGCGTACTTGAATATGCCAGCGCATCCAATCCGGAAACTGCCGCCTTCGCATGAATCCCGAGTTCGGTAAGCATCTGGAACTCTCACAGAATTGTATATGATTCGTGATTTTTCTTCAACTGGAGCTATAGCATCCGCCATTTCCACAAGATCTCTGCTCAGTGCTACAACGCGATCCGCGTTTTCCAATCCGATGCGACATACGGCCGCCTTTTCAGGGCTGAACGTATATTTCTTGATGTCGTTGCCCACGATCGTCACAATGGAAGGGAGCCGAAACCTGTGTGCAAGCAGACCGGATACGTAACCGGTCGGATATAGAAAGAAAGAATGAAAAATGTCGAACTTTTCCCTCGAATGGAGAATCTCCAGGGACTGATACATCATTCGTACGGTGTGCGTATGTGGGCAGTCCCAGATGTCGCGAGCAGTATCGTTCATCCGCTGCTTACCGACCCGGATTCTGTGTATGGTAATTCCATCTCTCTTCTCAGAGAGCCTGTTTTCGTCCAGTAGCACCAGACTGGCCGTGTCCACTCCAAGCTGGGCCACGTGTGTTTCAAGTCCCATATCGCGTGTCTGAACAGACACCCGTTCCACTGTTCTGGCCAATCCTCCCCACTGATCGGGCGGATATTCGGGAGTCACTATGCAAATTCTTTTTCTGCGGGGTATTATTTCGGGCATTCGCCGGCTCCGTTTCAGGGAGAGCTGCTGGTTCTCATTCTGCGGACTATCATTTTACCGCAGCTTAGTTTAACTTTAATCGATTCCTGAGGATAGAGAGAGTTTTGATGCGTGTCGGAATCGTCTTTCATAAGAACCCTTTTGCCGAACCCACAGGGATCGATCTGGTCCGGTTGCGTGCAATTGCCGGCGGTCTGATAAAGAGGGGAATTCAAGCCGAAGTGCTCTCGCCGGTGAGTGATGAAGGGACTATCGATGATCATGTTCCGGTACGGAAACTCGACGTATTGCGGGAATCCTCCCGGTACGATTTGATCAAGACCTCCTACCATTACTCCATGGAACTTCTTCAGGATTACTCCGGACCGGTGGTATCCAGGATCGTCAGGGTGGTGGACGACAAGCTGCCGGAAAGAGACGACCCTTTTCGCAAACGACTCCTTGAGTGTCAAGAGTTGATCAGAGATCGCTCCTCTGTTCTAGTCCTAAACAACAAGGAAAATAGTGATCGCTGGCAGGCCCTGTATGGAGACACTCCGCGCATTGAGCTCATACCGACGGGCTGTCCTGTGAACATTCCCGATCCCTGCGGAAATCCTTTTCACGGAACACGGCCGGTAATGCTTTTCCTGGGGAGCGTAGCCGCTCCGAGGATGGTGCGCATGATCAATCGCGCTGCATCCGAGCTGGCAAGTTTGTGCGAGGTGCATCTCGTAGGTCTAAACAAGGCCTGCTTATATGGTGGGGACGACAACTGTGTGCTCAACCCGCTGGTAGTGGACCACGGAGAACTCCCCGAGCAAAAGATTTGGGACCATATTCGGCATGCGTCAATCGGATTGGCCTTGGCCACCGGGCCTCACGCATTTGACAACGACGTTTCCAAGATCCTAAATTACCTGCGAGGCGGGCTTCCTGTGCTTTCCGAGGAACCGATAATAAATAACGAGCTCGTGCGCCGTACCGGACTTGGAACAACGTTCGCATTCGATGACGCCGAGGACCTGGCCGCGAAAGCTGAGGACCTTCTGCGGAGGGATTTTCGAAGCAAGCGAAAAAAGGTCATGGAATTCATGGCCCTTGAGCACTCATGGGACAGAAGAGTGGAAGCGTACGCGGCCCTGTTCAGGAGTCTGTGCGGGTGCAAATCAGAAATGCAGAGGTTTTGCTGATAATATGAAAGCGGTTCTGCTGAGGCCTCCTTTTTACGCCCTTTTTGGGGTAACCACTCCGAAGATGAAGACATATCCTCTGAACCTCCTCTACCTGGCGACGTACGCTCGGGACATCGGAGGTCACGACATCGCTGTTTTGGATGGTGAGAACATATCGGTGCCCGGCCTGGAACCGCCGGAAGGAGTTACCGACCCTGAGATCATCATGAATCGAGGCATACCTCGCATGATTCGGCTACTGGAAGACCCGGATCATGCCCTGTGGTCGGAGATAGAACGAAAATTAGTTGCCGAGAACCCCGATCTGGTAGGCATAACATGCAATTCAGGCAACATGGATACAGCAGCGCTCCTGACAAAGCGGCTTAAGGGACTCGGCCTTACTGTTGTTCTCGGCGGCAGCCACCCGACAGTTCTGCCCGAGCAGAGCCTACGCTACACTTCCGCGGACATGGTCGCTATAGGGGAGGGGGAGCTGACCCTGGTGCGGCTCCTGAATACGTTGTCCCGAGGAAAGTCCTTGGCCGATATCCCGTCTTTGGCGTGGCGAAACGAAAGGGACATCGTCGTTAATCCCAGGGGAAAGCTAATCGATGCCATAGACAGCCTTCCGATCCCTGATCGGTCCTTTGTGCGTCGGTCGGAGTACTTCGGTGAAGTGATGATGACTGGTCGGGGTTGTCCTTTCAATTGTGGCTATTGCGCTTCTCGAAATATTTGGGGCCGGAGCGTCCGGTTACGTTCCGCGGGCTCAATAATCCATGAACTGGAGATGCTCGCAACTCAATCTGAAAAGATGCCCGACCCGCTGCCAGGCAGGTGGGTCGTCAAGATTGTGGATGACACCTTTTCTGTAAATAGAAAACGGACAATCTCACTCCTCGAAGAGATCATTTCCACAGGCTTGAATCGGATGGAATTTACGGGCGGAGTCAGGGCTGACACGCTGGACGAAAACGTAGTTCAAAAAATGCATGAAGCAAACTTCCGTCGGGTTACCCTCGGGGTCGAGAGTGGGAGCCCGAAAATTCTCAAGATGATCCGTAAAGGTGAAACGAATGAGGATGTAACGCGGGCCCTGAAGCTTCTTCGCGAAGCTGGAATCCGCTCCCATGCGTTTTTCATGATCGGATTTCCGGATGAGACCTCGGAGGACATAGAAATGTCAAAACGATTGATTCTCGAAGCACAGCCCGACTACGTCGAGATCAACATGGTTACACCGTATCCCGGCACGGACCTTTTTCAGCGGCTCATTTCGGAAGACCCCATGGACATTCGTCAATGGTATAGATGGTTCCATCAGGGACTGGCCACGCATTCGGATCGATTGGGGTACGATCTGGACCTCGCTTACAACGATTTCCTGTCGTTCGCAAGGGATTACAACGCAAGCCACGTGTGAGAGGGGCTATTTGGAGGGCCCTATGCGCTAATTACCGAGGCTGCAGTGATATTCGAGTGTTTCATGCCGGGCTGTAGAGACTGCAGCGACTTTGGCGGTTTCGAGTGTAGGGCATA
>JACRDE010000567.1 GCA_016212935.1 Desulfomonile tiedjei
CCGAGCTCGAAATACCTCAGTGGCAGATCTCGATACGACCTGATCTTGGACTTATAGATCAGCATGTGGGACAGACAGTTCATGGGTTTGATGCCATAGTCGATTTCGTCGACCCTGGTAAAGTACATGTTGTCCCGATAATTGTCGAAGTGACCTGATTTTTCCCACAGTTCTCTCTTGAGGATCTGAGGTCCCACAACCATTTGATACCCGCGCTTGAGATGCTCCGTCCTCTCGAATTCTTCGATGAGGTACCGCAGCATTGCCCCTTTAGGGTGCCAGATAACTAGTCCGGGACCCGCGTCATCGACAATCGAGAACAAGTCCAGCTCTCGGCCTATCTTCCGGTGATCGCGTTTCTTGGCTTCTTCTATCAGGTGCAGATAGGATTTCAACTCGTCTTTTGATGGAAATGCAGTTCCGTATATACGCTGGAGCATTGGATTGCGTTCGTCGCCTCTCCAATAGGCTCCTGCAACTTTCATGAGCTTGAACGCCCCTATATGGCCCGAATCAGGAATATGCGGGCCTCGGCACAGATCGGTGAATTCTCCCTGGGAATACAGACTCACATCGGAGGAATCGATTGCCTGTATTAACTCGACCTTGTACGTCTCACCCTTTTCCGCGAAAAACCGGACTGCATCTTCCTTGGAGAGCATCATCCTCCTGAAGACGAGCCTGCTTTTCACGATTTCGTGCATGCGAGTCTCGATTTTTTCCAGGTCTTCAGGCGTGAAGGGGCGAGAGGTGTCAAAGTCGTAATAAAACCCATCCTCTATAGCCGGTCCGATTGTGACCTTGGCGTCAGGAAACAGCTCTTTAACGGCCTGAGCCATTACGTGCGACGTGGAATGACGAAGAATTTCGAGGCCTCTGGGTGTTTTCCTGCTGATGAATTCCAATCGCCCGGACTCTGTCAACGGAGAGGACAAGTCAACGGCCATGCCGTCAAAGTCTGCCGCAACAGTATCACGACTGTTGTCAACGTCAAGACCCTTGAGTATTTCTCCAGGAGTTATTCCAGCGGCGAAGGACTTATTTTGGCCTTGGATTTGAATCTCTACGGAGGGCTTCATGCTCTGAACAAATGCATTCTAACAGATGGGTTCCATGACCCGTTGTTTATCATTGATTGGTTATCTCTCCTATTATTGTTTTGGACCGCCGAAAACTTCCTAGCATGTCCTGGTAGGCGCGTGGGGATTTGAACCCCAGACCCTCACCGCGTCAAGGTGATGCTCTCCCCCTGAGCTACGCGCCTGCAGTCCGAGAAAAACGCTAACAATCTAAACCATCGTTGTCAAGGGAAAACTACCTGCGGGTTAGCCGGTCGAAAATCGCGGCATTCATCCGCAAAACGCTTCATGTTGATTCATGACTCCGAATTGTCTATCTCTCGGTCGCCATAGACAACTTTCCGCCCAGCACGCAAGACTTGCTGTCCGCGAGAAGCGACTGAATAAACTTCAAGGCATCTTGATTGTTCCACCGTGCGGCTCCCACGCTGTATCCGATCACGCTGCCGCGACAATCAAGAATGTAGGTAGTCGGAAATCCTGGCACCTCTAGGATAGCCTCTTGAAGAGGGTTCACCAGAAAGGCTGTGTTCCTGCCGCCGATATCAACGACTTTCAAATTGAAGCCCTTGCCGCCGTCAAAGAGGACCGGGAATGGCGTCGCATGGGCCGCGGCGTGACCCATTATCTCCTGGGGCGAATCGACCAGATTGACCCCAAGTATTTCGAGCCCGGAAGCACCGAAAGCCTTCTTGAGCTGCTGAAGCAAGGGCTCCTCAACTTTGCAGGCCGGGCAGTTGATCGACCAGAAATGGAGCAACACCACCTTCCCTTTGAAGTCCTTCAAGGACACCGTCTGACCGGAAGCACTCTTGAGAACGAGGTCAGCAACCGGGAAAGGCTTTGGAAGCACAAAAATGTTGGCAGATTTCGACAGATCGGATCCTGCGGCGGCAGGGATATTAGCAAATGTGAAAACCAGAAAAGCAGTCACCAGCAGGATTTTTTCGACAACACGAGGCTGCATTACATCTCCTCTCACTAATCCACAGTATATGAATATAGTTATTATCCTATATCTCCAACGCTGTCAATGCCTTTTTCAGGCCGCAAAGAATACATCAATTTGTTTTGTATCAGTTGCATACAAAATTGATCGGCACAGCAAGCCATGGTATTAGATGAGACCATGGGTTCCAAAAAAATACGAGGATGTCTCGTCCAGATACATGGAGTAGGAGTAATCATCCGAGGGCGGTCCGGGTCGGGAAAGTCTTTGGCGGCACTCTCACTCATGCGCCAAGGGCATAGACTGGTTGCCGACGATCTGGTGGAGGTCATTTCGGACCCGGGGGCCCCGTTGATCGGTAAGCCCTTGGAGCAAGATGTTCGCATAGAAGTGCGGGGGCTCGGGGTGTTCAGAGCAGCAACGCTCTTCCCGCAATGCCTCATTCAGTCATCTAGCATAGATTTTATTGCAGATTTGGACGTTTACGATCCGATACGTGATTCAGGACGCATAGAACCTGAAACCCGGGACGTTCAATTGCTCGATAGGAATATTCTCGCTGTACGCGTACCCTTGGCTTCAGGAATGGACCCAGCTCTGTTGATCGAGATATTGGCCATGCGCTTGAGTGAAACCGGGACAGTGAAACCGTAATGAAAAGAAAAATTGTAATAGTCACCGGCTTGTCCGGTTCAGGAAAATCAACGGTTGCCCGCACCCTGGAGGACGTGGGTTTTTTCTGCGTGGACAATCTTCCGGTCGATCTTCTTCCGAAACTCGTTGAACTGGCCGACACCATGGGCGGTGAAATCTTGCGGCTAGCCCTGGTTATAGACCTCAGGCAGCGAAAGTTCTTTCCAAGGTATTCCATCATCATCAATTCTCTGGAATCGGCCGGAATCAGTTTAGAGGTCCTCTTTGTCGATTCCAGGGACGACGTGCTGGTTAGGCGCTACAGTGAAACCCGACGACAGCATCCCCTCGCGCCGAGTGGGAACCTGTTGGACGGAATTCGTCGTGAGAGGGAAGAACTCAAAGAAATCAGAGAACGAGCCGATTGGATTATCGACTCGTCGGACATGACTGTCCATCAATTGCGAGAAGAGATCAGGAAGATATTTGAGAGCTTCCGCAGCGATTATCTAAAAATAGTCATCATGTCTTTCGGTTTCGGGAAAGGCCTTCCAATGGAATCCGACATAGTGCTGGACGTGCGCTTTCTACCGAATCCATATTTCGTGGAGGACCTAAAATCCAAAACCGGCCGTGATCCGGAGGTGGCCGATTGGATACTTACTCATGAGGTAACGCTCAAGTACCTGGAAAAGCTGGAAGATTTGATGGTTTTTCTTTTACCGCTTTACATACGTGAAGGGAAGCAGTACCTTACGATCTCGATCGGATGCACCGGAGGGCGCCACAGATCGGTTTTGATTGCCGAACATATTGCAAGACTGCTCATAAGGAACGATTATACGCGAGTGGAAGTCAAACATAGAGAGTTGGCCGATTGATCGACTTCAAGGCGGCCCTCGGGAAAATTGACATGATCGGAATACTTTTGTTGACCCACGCCGGACTCGGACAACAGTTCATAGACACCGCTAGACTGATAGGCTTGAACTCGGAAGATTCCCTGCTGGCGTTGAGCATTGACCCTGGGCAGCCACCGGAGCTACTCAGAGAACAGGTTGCCAAGTCGATCAAGAGCGTCAGTCGGGGCAACGGCGTTCTGATACTTACGGATCTTTTTGGCGGAACCCCCACGAATCTTTCCCTATCTTTCCTGGAGGATGGAAAGGTCGAGGTGGTGACAGGCCTCAACCTGCCAATGATAATCAAAGCGGTCAATTCCAGGAAGGATAGTGATTTGAGAACCCTGGCCAAACTCGCAGCAGAAGCCGGGAAGGAAAATATATATTTGGCTGGGGAATTTCTGCGGCAAAGACTGTCGAGGAGAAACGCCGGAGAGAAATAGGAAGCTACTCGGAGTGCATGTATGACCATTGTTCTGGTACGCGTCGATGAGAGGCTCATTCACGGGCAGATCCTGGAAGGGTGGCTCCCTTCCACGAAAGCCCAGGAGTTGCTCATCGCGAATGATGAACTCGCCCAAGATCTGATTCAGAAGGAGATTTTGTTGTCCGCTGTTCCATACTCCGTCAACGTGGTTATAGACAGTGTGGATCGGGTAGCCTCCATGCTTATAGCGGAAAATGAGCGAGAAGTCAGAAGAATGGTCCTGGTTGACAATCCGCAAGATGCCCTGAGGCTGAAGAGAGCCGGTGTGGACTTTGACAATTTGAATCTGGGCAATCTGACAGCGGGCCAGGCAGCAGCCTGTCTCAGCAGATCCGTGGCAGTGGGCGACGACAGCTTGCAGGCTCTTCTCAATATACTGGAAGAAGGGGTAAGTGTGAGCATACAGAGCGTTCCCTTTGAAAAACCGGTCGATTTCTGCGACGTTTGTGGCTGCGCATCTAAGCACACTTAGCCTGTTCCACGCGGCCTATCGGCATGAGGGACGGCAATAGTTGAGGCTGACAGGCTCCCAATCTAAGAAGACGCCTACCATTCAGCGAATCGTCATTCTTCCCATCTTCCTGATCGGAAAAGGGTAAGGAAAAACCTTCACGGGAGAAAGGGAAGTGTGAAGAGGATTTCAGAAGCGCTGCCTGCACGTTTTGCCTGTGGTAGAGGCTCATTCCCTTGAGAATACGCTAACCAGCAAGCGACAATGTGCCGCCGCCTTATTCTGAAAGCTCTTCCGGACGGCTTTGTTACAGGTACCCTATGGTTTATGAGGCCCTATTGGCTGGAGCACTTGGAGGTCTATTTTGGCTGGACAGATTTCAGGTCTTCCAGTTGATGCTGTCCAGACCCATAGTAGCAGCGCCAGTGATCGGATGGGCATTAGGGGATCCGCTTTCCGGTTTTGCTTCCGGACTTTTGTACGAAGTGCTCTGGCTGGAGAGGCCCCCTATCGGTGGGTACATACCTCCTGACAGCACGCTTGCCTCCGTGGCCACTGCGGCGGTTTCCGCCCTTGCGAAATCACAGTCACCCGCCCCACTTACTGCAGTTGTCTTCGTGAGCTTTCTCTGTCTGTTTCCCGTTGCTTTTGTGGGAGCGAGGCTGGACTTCTTTCTCCGAAGCGGACTGGGAAAACTTGCCCGTTCCGCGGAGCAATCCCTGTTGAATGGCAGCGGAATCCCTGTTTCCAAATATCTCGCAGGAGGCCTGCTTCTTGGTTTTGTGTGTTCATTTGTCGTTCTCTTTCCAGTGATTCTGGTCGGGGACATTTTAGTGAGCTCGTTGCTTGAACGGTGTTCGGCTCCTGTTGTCAGATCGTTTGAACTGAGCTACTACGCCGTACCTCTCGTGGGGGTGGCTGAATTGATGGAGGGCCTTCGGGAAAAAAGGTATATCATATTGTTTACAGTAGGTCTTATTTTGGCACTTGGAGTAGGATTTATTCTTGGATTCTAGAGTCGGCTGAAGCACTCCGTAAGCTGACTGAAAACACGAGTTCTGCAATTCGATGGTGATATGACTACTGATCCCAGGCAGATTCGTGACTTCAAGAGACGATATTTATGAGCGAAGTCAATGATACCCTCCAGGCGGAGCCCATGAAGGCAGAAGACCTGAATTCTGTCCTGGAAATCGAAAAGGTTTCATTCCCCACTCCGTGGTCAGAAAACATGTTTCTGGAGGAGATGCAGCACAGGCATTCCAGACTGACTGTTTTCAGATCTCGAGGAGAGATCGTGGGCTACATGTGCTTCTGGGAAGTCCTGGACGAAGCACATCTGCTCAATATAGCGGTCCATCCTAAAGAACGAGGTCATGGCTACGGAAGCCAAATTATGGCTTACCTTGAGAAGGTCTGCTTGCAGGACGGCCTCAAGCGAATTATCCTGGAAGTGGCGAGGCGGAACTCTATGGCCAGAAGCCTATACAGGAAGTACGGCTTCAATTCCATAGGCTTCAGAAAGAAGTACTACACGGCAGTTGAAGACGATGCCATAGTCATGGAAAAATGGCTTGGGAACCTTGAAGGGTCGGATGCTCAGCCCTCCTGCGGGTCACAAGATGTCAATGACAGGGCAGAAGACACATTTTGAAATTACTCGGTTTGGATTTCCGGGGGGGCATGTCGTCGCAATTACGTGTGCGACCTTCCTTGTTGCAATTCTGAGTGTCACCCCGGCTGCATCACAGCTCGATTTACGGGCCTTTTCAGAAAAAGAATCCGAACGAACACTCATGGTGCAGACCCAGCTAAAAGGCTTCGGCAGGACCACGATTAGCGATTCGTCAGTATTAAAGGCTATGCTCAAGGTTCCGCGCCATTACTTCGTTCCTGATTCACAGAAACCTTATGCATACCAAGACTCACCCTTGCCTATAGGTTTCGGCCAAACAATCTCGCAGCCTTATATTGTAGCTCTGATGACCCAGGCACTTGAACTGACATCCGGAATGAGCGTGCTGGAAGTGGGGACAGGCTCCGGATATCAAGCGGCGATCCTGGGCGAAATAACACGGAGCGTTTACACAATCGAGGTCATCCGTCAACTCTACGAAACTGCATCCAAAAGGCTCCGCGATCTTGGTTACAACTCAATGGTGGTCCGTCAGGGAGACGGGTATTATGGCCTACCTGAATTGGGGCCGTTCGATCGAATCATTGTCACGTGTGCGGCCCTTCACGTGCCGCCTCCTTTGTTTGAGCAACTCAAGCCGGGAGGCAAAATGGTGATTCCAGTTGGTGGGAGCTTTGAAACACAGCGTCTACTTCTCGTTACAAAAGACGAAAGAGGCGGTCGCACATCGAAGACTCTGGAATTAGTAAGCTTCGTCCCTCTCATCAGAGGTGCACCGTAAATGCCGCGCTTTGGTGGCGATAGGCTTCTTCTGCCCGCGGTTTTTTTTATTTCGTTCGCGGCTGTCGGGTGGCAATTAGCCCTGATGCGTTGCCTTCTGATTTCCCGATACCATCACTTTTCATTTCTGGTCATCAGTTGCGCTCTGCTGGGTTTCGGAGCCGGAGGCACCGTGCTCACCCTGGCCGGTCCGTGGCTGCAAAAGCGGCAGGACAGCGCATTCAGGTGGGGGACTCTTCTGTTTGCGGTCTCGCTTCCTGCATGTTTTCGAGTGGGCGAGCTGTTGCCTTTGAGCGTTTATTTTCCGCCAGTTGCTCTTGGCCCCACACTAGCCTGGTGGTTCCTTTTCTGGCTTATTCATTGCGTTCCGTTTCTTCTTGCAGGTTTGCTTATAGGATTGGCGCTGATGTCATCCAAGGAGACCGTGTCGACGATCTATGCGTCAAACCTTGCAGGCAGCGCGGCGGGTGCACTGGGGTCCATAGCGCTTCTCGCGTTCGTTCCTGCGAACGGGCTCGTCAATGTGCTTTCCGCCGTGGTTATTCTTTCCGGGTTCTTTCCGGTCTTAACAGCCATCAAAAAGAACGGTTTGTACACAATTTCTTTGATACTTGCCGGGCTGCTCACGGTTACGTCCTTCCTTTTTGATGTCGACAAAATCTTTCCGTTGAACACAGACCAATACAAACCCTTGGCCTACGTCGAGAGACTGGAAGCTCAGGGCAATGCCGAACGGATTGCATCCAGGTACGGACCGAGAGGAAGGATTGATCTTTACTCAAGCTCCTCTTTTCATTCCCTTCTTTCGTTGAGTTCACGCGAGGCACCTCCCCCCATGGATATGCTCCTTGTGGACGGGTTTCAGGCCGGGTCGGTGCTTCGCGTCAAAAATCCGGCCCAGGCAAGGTTCCTGGGAAGCACTCTTTCCGCCCTGCCCTACAAGCTGCTCCAGCGGCCTGATCGGGTCCTCATCCTGGGAGAAACTGACGGGCTCCACATTTGGGCTGCACGTTTGACAGCCGCCCACAGGATAGTCGTGGTCCAACCCGACTCGAACATAATCGACGTCCTGAGAGAGCATGAAAGCAGCGTGCTTCAAGATAAGCGAATAGCAATCATGGAGGAGGAACCGCGTGCCTTCCTCGACGGGCCCGGGGAAAATTTCCAAGTCATACAGCTTGCCGGACTTCAGGGCTTCTCCGCAGGTTCAGGCGGAATAGGAGGCCTCAGGGAGAACTACATTGCTACGGTTGAAGGGTACGGAAGATGTCTGGCCCACTTGTCGGACAACGGAATCGCATGCCTGGTGCGAGGGATTCAGGACCCGGAGAGGGATAATCTCAAAATAGCAGCCACATGGCTAGAGGCCCTGCAGAAGGCAGGCGCAAGTAACCCAGAAAATCATCTCCTATCAGCCAGGGACGAGCTTTCTCTTGTGACACTCGTGGGCAAATCCGAATTCCCCCCGGAGGCTGTCAGGATCTTCCGTAAGACTGCCAAGGAAAATTCCTGGGACGTAGAATGGTTCCCTGGCGTAAGACCGGAAGACACCAACAGAGTCCACGTGTTGCCCGGCCCGGAAGGCACGAGTATTTCGTGGTACCATTATGGTCTCAGGAAACTGCTATCTCCGGAACGTGAGGCATTCTACGAAAAATGGATCTGCAACATTCGGCCTGCGACGGACAATAGTCCTTTTTTCTACGATTTTTTCAAATGGCGTTCCATATCCGTACTGGCTGCAGCATTCGGACCGCTGTGGCCTGCCAGGGCGGAAATGGGGTTCTTGCTCTTGCTGGTGGCCCTGGTCTGGACGATAACTTTTGCTGCAGTTCTCCTGCCCGCTCCTGTCATCCTTCTCAGACGAAGCCAGGAGCGCCCTACTGGCGCGTTCATATCGGTCCTGGCACTGTATTTTGCCGGTTTGGGAACAGGCTTCATGTTTCTGGAAATGAGCTTCATTCAGATTTTCACTCGTTTCTTCGGTGATTCGGTGATTGCTGCAGCGATAGTGGTAGGGAGTTTTCTATTCTTTGCAGGTTTGGGCAGCATAAGTTGCCCTTTTCTGACGCGGCGGCTCCCTGGGGGAGTGCTGACCGTTGCAGCCGCGATCGCTTTCCTGGTGCTCATCGAGTCCACCTTGTTCGCTGTGATTTTTAAAGCTTCGGCTTCTGTGTCCGGGTTTCCCAAATATATCCTGGGCATTGGCCTCATGGCTCCTCTGGCCTTTCTGATGGGTATCCCCTTCCCATGGGGATTGACAGCGGTTCATGACTCCGCACAACGAGCGGTTCCTCTTGCGTGGGCAATTAACGGTTTTGCCTCTGTGATTTCAGCGTCCGCTGCTGTGCTGGTAGCCATGGTTTTCGGTTTTTACGTGCTACTGGGGCTTGCTGCGGTCATGTACCTGGGCGCTGGCCTGCTGTCTCGCCATCTTGGGACAAGAAACCACGGTCGGTCCGTCTGAAGCTATGAAATTAGAGTTGACTTATCATCTGTCATAATAGCTATATTCATCGTATTACTGTGATGTGCTTTAAGCTTTATGGCGTCATTCCTATAATATGAAAAAATTTTCACAGTCATGCTTAAAAAATCTTGTCACAGTAGTAAATAATCGTTATAAGCTCATCCTGGGTCGGTCGCGTTGGATCAACCCTTTGTGAACAGGGGAATTTTATGAAATTGACTTCAGTGATCATTGCGGTGTCATTATTAGTGATGCCCTTGCTGACTTCGTGTTCCAGCCTGCGTTTGGGAAGCCCCGTCAAGGCGGGATTTGAAGCGGATGAGGAAGGATGGGCTTCCAGGAATATTCCTGGGGTTAAGAAACTCTCTGATCTGATCCCCCCTCCAAACGAGGCCCGCCAGAAATGGGACGACCAGCGAAAGCAACGATACGACTTGTGGGGGAAAGAAGGCGGCCTCTGAGCCGAATTAGCTTTTTATAACGATGCGCTTTCAGAGCAGTAAGATCTGGGAAACCCTTCTTACAGGACGCGGCCTGCGGCCGCAACCAAACTTTGTCCGATTTCTCTCATAGAAGCAGTAAGTTACATCGATCGCAATCCAACTTCTTCTCGAGAAAACAAGAAATCGAACGTTATTAATAAGAAGGGTTTCTCCGATTTTGCTTCTTTGCTTGCGCATTCGTATTAGCAATCGACATACAATCTTCATGCGCCTCCAGGAGTCTTCCGCAGATGAACACCTACAAAGTAGATTTCGGATCCACCCCCTGGGACTCACCCGCTCCGGGCGTCCGCGTCAAAATTCACAAGCTTGAAGCTAGACAGCTCCGTCTCGTAGAGTTCAGCAGTGAGTTTGTCGAACATGACTGGTGCCGAAGAGGTCACATTGGATATGTTCTCGAAGGGCAACTACAGATAGAGTTCCAGGGACGGCAGGTGACTTTTGGTCCAGGCGACGGGTTGTTCATTCCTGCAGGCGACGATCACAGGCACAAGGCGAAGGTCCTCACCGGTGCAGTAAGATTGATCCTTGTGGAAGACGCCTAATGCGAATTCGTATCAAATAGTCGTTGATCGCCCTTGCGGATCTAGTATGCGGTCTAGCGCGTCCAGTGCGAGGTAATAGGAGTTCGCTCCGAAACCTGCTATTTGCCCGACGCACACTCCTGCAATGACTGATTTCTTCCGAAATTCTTCACGTGCGTGAATGTTGGATAGGTGCGCCTCGATCGCGGGAACCCCCGACCCGGCGATAGCGTCGCGCAAGGCAACGCTGGTATGAGTAAGTCCCCCGGGGTTTATGATTATCCCGTCAGTCCAACCGATTCTGTTGTGTATTTCGTCTATGAGTGAGCCTTCGTGGTTGGATTGGAAGCATTGAATCTCAAGCCCAAGGTTCAGGGCCCTTCGAATCAATTCGGAATTGATTTCGTCCAGCGTGGTCTTTCCGTAGATTTCCGGTTCGCGTTTCCCGAGAAGGTTAAGATTCGGACCGTGGAGCACAAGAATTCTCATGTATCGGTTACCGTCCCGTTTTCTTGCTTAGGTTTCGATCACTCGACCGCCGGGTCAGATTAACCGATTCGAATTCTGCTGCCAACAATTTGATTCAGTACTTTAGCTGGTCTTGTCCTTTCCCGTGCCCTTACACACGGGCAACTCTTTGGTGACTTCGTGCACGTAACTGCAGAGCGTGTCCAAATATTCGTCAACGGTTCTCTTTACCGTCTCCGGATCATACGCGTTTTCCACCAGGTCGGCCCCGAAGGATCGCAATCCCACGAGCAACGTGGAAAGCTGATTGCGGACGTGATGAGAATTGTAACCCTCACATTCCTCAGCCCGATTCTCATCGGTCGACCTGTGCACAGGCTCCGGTAATTTCCTCGTTTCCTTTGCGATAGCCGAGCGGACCAGTTCGGAAAGAGACGGCGCTTCATAAGGCTTTAGCAGGAAGCCGAATAGATTTGGTCTCAGCTCGCCACGAGGCATTTCACCACTAATCAATATGGCCGAGATGTCTGGAAATCGCTCGAGAACCTGGTTTACGAGGTCAATTCCGTTTCCGTCAGAAAGGTTCAGGTCCACTATCATGGCAGAAAAGGAATTCTCTTCCGCTTGTTTCCAGGCATCTACGCAGCTAGCAGCCGTCAAGACCTTCAAATCCTTGATGTCTCGCTCAAGATTCCGTGCAGTGAAATAGGCCAACGTCGTGTTGTCATCAACGATTAGGACCTTTTGCATGTGTCCGCGTCCTCGCCCTTTTGGATCGGCTATTACAAATCTGTATTCAATCGAGTAACTCTGTGCTGCTTGAAAGTCAGGGCCATTTCGCATCACACCGCAACCCTAGACCAGCTCAAATAGGAGAACCTTGGAACCTGAACGCAGTTCCGTAGCCGCCTGGTTACTTGTCTGAACACACATGGGTATAACCGGCCTTATTGAAACATCACCCCTCGGAACGCAAAACTTTCTTTGCCAGAGGAATCGGAACTTCGAAACAACGCCGTTCCTGGGCCGGCATAAGAGCATTTTTCGTGCCAGTCCAGCTGAAAACCGCTACGACAATCAATCCGATGAGTTATGCGTGAGGTCTCCTCGTCTGTTGAAGCTCCATGGATCCAGCATGAGTGAAAACCCCACCTACTTATGTGCCCGGATGTAAGAAAACAGCGGGTTACCAATCCAGTACTGCGTGACATTCACCCCTGAACCTGTTGCTGATGGGCGGTTATTCCTCATCATCAGTCAAACCGATCGCCTTCATTTGATGAGCGAAGGCATGTCGGGAGATCCCGAGAAGACGGGCCGCACCCTGCTTGCTTCCTCCGGAACGTCTCAAGGCCTCAAATACAAGAGATTTCTTGACCTCCCGAGTCACGTCGTGAATGCTCTTGCGGACGGGGAAGTTTACAACATAGCTCCAATCTTCCTGATGATCATCAACGCCCATAGAAGACAGATTGATCCTTCCTGAGTCAGAAAGCATAAGGCCCCGTTCCAAAACGTTTCGCAACTCTCTGACGTTTCCTGGCCAGTTATACTCGGAGAGTTTTGCCAAAGTTCTCGCATCGGCTTCTATCGGCTTCAGTAGACCCAGTTCATCGCTCAGCTGAGCAAGAATCTCCCTGACAAGCATAGGTAGGTCCTCCATTCTACGCCGTAACGGAGGTATGCGAATGGAAAGCACGTTCAGCCGGTAATACAGGTCACTCCGGAACCCACCTCGTGCCACCTCCTTGTCCAACTCTTTGTTCGTAGCAGCAATCAATCTGGCATTCACTGGGATGTGAGCCTCCCCTCCGACACGGGTGAACGATCTAGTATCCAAGAAAGTGAGCAGCTTGGCTTGCATCGGCATACTGAGCTCACCGATTTCGTTCAGAAGAAGTGTCCCTCCCTCGGCCAACTCGAGCAGACCTCTCTTGCGTCCTCTGGCCCCAGTGAACGCGCCGGGCTCGTGACCGAAAAGCTCCGATTCAGCAAGCTCAGGTGCGACTGCAGCACAGTTTATGGCAAAGAAGGGTCCGTTGGCGCGCCTGGACCTGTCATGAATATAGCGTGTAAGAAAATCCTTTCCACTTCCGCTTTCGCCCAGCAGCAGGACTATGCTGTCGCTTGAAGCGGCATGACGAGCCTGGGTTAGTGCATTCCGCATTGCCTCGGACGGGTATTCAGTACTGTGCGGTTGGCCTGCTCCGGCGGTGCTGCCAGGGAATCCTGGACGCCCGGTCTTTCGAAGCAGTTTTATTTCCTCGTCTCTGAGTCTGTCCCGCATGGCGTTGCGGACAGCCAGAAGAAGCTCGTCCGGTTCAAACGGTTTGGTTAGATATTCTCTTGCGCCCCTCCGAGTAGCTTCCACAGCAGACCGTATCGAACCGAATGCCGTGATGATGACGTAACCAGCCGTGGGATGCCGCTCGGCCAGTTCCGTCAGCAACGTGTTGCCGTCTATATCCGGGAGTTTGAGATCCAAGAGAACCACGTCCGGGAAAAAGGTCGCCACTGCAGTTCTCGCTGCTTCTCCGTCGTGAACCCCTATTGCCTGATAGCCTTCACGCCTCAGAAGGTGCTCCAGGTGCCGAACAAGCTGAACCTCGTCGTCTACTATGAGAACCGTACCCGGCATTGCGGCTATTCCTTTCCGGCTGCTCCACGTCCGACAAAGTAAACGCTCAGATTGGCCGATCGAAAGAACGAACAACCGAGGCATCTCTTAAGCCAAAAACCGGTCTGTGCCCTGTGTTCGCCCCCTCTGAGCACCCAGCAAAACTGCACCGTTGAGGATTTCTTGACCTCACAACCGTCACAAGCTTTCTGGCAGATAGGATTTTCACAGATCTCCATTTCAGCTGCATCCCAGCATGCCACAGGTTCGCCTGCCGGTAGAAGTATCTCGAAAGCGGCCCCACCGGTGGACAATGGTACCAACGAGA
>JACRDE010000568.1 GCA_016212935.1 Desulfomonile tiedjei
AGCACTCGCCGGAACCCCCATTTCCTGAAAGGAAATTTGGGGTTCCGGCAAATGATAGAAGTTTCTGGAAGGGGGTTTGGGGGGAAACTCTTTACTAAAGAGGGTCCCCCCAATCTTACTTCTTTGAATGCGCATTAGTATTAAAGATATCTTGCGGCCTTTTCTTGTGGCCGGCCAATCAAAGGAGGCTTGAACTGCACAATGAGTATACAGGAAACAGAATTGAAACCCGTTGCGGAAATCGGCAGCGGTCTGGTGCGACGCTTCGATTTCCCTGACGGTAAGACCAGAATATTTCAGATCAGCACTTTTTGCCCGGACATCATAGGGCCCGGTCCGACCAACGTGTATCTGATAGAGAACGAAGCACTGATACTGGTCGACGTGGGTATCCCAACGAACATGGCGAAGGCTTTCTTCTACCAATGGCGCAACCAGGCCATTCCGAAAGAAGTGGAAGACCTCGCCCCAGACCACAGCGAAAGAGAACTCATAGAGGGGATGGATCTCATCGGCCGGTCCCTGTCGGACATAAACCAGCTCGTTATTTCCCACGGCCATCCGGATCATTTTCTTATGGCGCATTCAATCCTGGAACGCACTTCAGCGTCAGTTTCCGCACACATTCTGGAAAGTCCGCAAATATGCAATCCCTGGGGAATTCTAAACATGTGGATTTCACGCCAGCGACAGATGTTTGCCACGGGCATGCCCGCACCGTGGTCAGGGAGCCAGTCTGTAAGGGAGCATCTGTATCGCGGCCTCGACCTGGATTCCTTGGGGCTTTCCATAAAGGTAGATTCGCCGATATTCGGAGACGGCCCTCTAAAGGTCGGCGGCATGGAGATTAACGGAGTTCAGGTTAGACATTTGCCCGGACACTCACCGGGAAGCGTAGGGTTGATCGTAGGCCATGAAGGCGGAGAGAAAGCTCTCATATGTGGAGACGTCCTTTTGAATCCTATTACCCCGCATCCCGATGATCTACTGGTTTATCTTCAAACCCTTGAACAGCTTGCCGCGTATGAAGATATCCAACTGGTGCTTCCGGCTCACGGTAGAAAAATCGTCGACCTGAAGGCCAGGGTGGGCGCATTGAGTGAGCATCACAGGAACCGTCTGAGATTAACCTATGAGATTTGTTCCGAGTCCCGCAGCGTTTGGGATGTGGCAACCACGAAAGGATATTTCGACACTTACGTTAATCCGGCCAAGTTCAATTTTCTGGCAGGCATGGAAGCTCTTGTACACATGGAACTCCTGAGCATGGTCGATGGTCTTGAAAGGTGTCACACTCGTGACGGCGTGCATTATTTTATAAGTTGTGCGAAGGACTTTGATGAAATATACGGGAGAATTCGAGATCTTGTGACTGACAATAAATACAGCGCCATAATGAGATACTAATTCCCCATTGAATCCTCGCTCGTCATGACCTCACTGCGAGTCAGCGAATCCACCTCGGCCCACAAGGACCGTTAGCCAGAACATTCCGGAGGATCGAGTTTGTGATCGATTTCAAGAAGGCACTATTTATAGAGGTTCTCAAAAGTAATGTCGGTTAGGCTACGCGGAAGACTAATACGAATGCGCAATCAAAGAAGCAAAATCGGTGAAACCCTTCTTGTAAGAAGTGTTTCCCCGAACCCCATCCCAAGAACTTCTGGCATTTTGCCTGAATCCTCTTTTTCCCTTGGGAAAGATAAGGATTCAGGCAAGTGTTAAAAGTGTTTTTTAGGGTTTGGGGAACCTTTTTACAGAAGGGGAACCTTTTTACAGAAAAGGTTCCCCAGATCTTACTGCTTTGAAAGCGCATTGCTATAAAAGATTGCAGAACGCGGGCGGGAATCATTAGCCAATCCGCCGCGATTTTCGAGAATTGCGATACTACTCATGCGTTCTCAAATGATTAGCATTGTCTCTGTGGCAATCTGGATGGCCCCTCAACGATGGTCCGCCGGCCCCGGCGTCGCCCGAACGGAAGGAGACTTCCAGCTTACCAAAGAATCACTTCTTTGAAAACGGGATGGTATGATAGGAATGGAGTGTTCAAATGAGGCTTTCTTTCGCCTACAGCTTCTCATTTTTTCATGAGTCTGGCGCTGATTCTCCGGTCGCGGAAAGCCCAGGTCCAGCGATTGACTATTTTCAGGCCTAGTTTGACCCTGGAAAGATGGAGAGTGGAAATCAAACCGGTCTCCCAAGCGTTTTTCACGTATTTTCTCGGGGCTACGCCAGTTGGAGACCAAGCCACTATTCTACGAGAATTCGAACGGACCGATGAGACCCCCTCCCAGTGGATACCGGTAGGCACGATGCCATCGTGCGAATTGATCCGATCAAGCATAACCAGGCTGGAGCCAACTTTATTCATCAGTAGCAAGCTGTCGTGAGGGAGTGGCTGATCCAACTTCATGCCGCGGCTCACGAAGCCTTTTTCCGATACCAAAGCCTGCTGGAACGGATTGTTGGGCGACTTCCAGCAATAGGGGTACAGGAACCATGCGCCGACTTTTCGGTCGTCGTAAAGCATTCTAACAAGCTCTCTAAGACCGCCCCATCCTCTAAAAATAGCGGCGCGTTTGTGATACGATTCCAGATTTAGAAGAACAAAATTTGTCCCCGGTTCCACTTCAGGGACCTGGCTGACGAGACCCATCATTATGTCATTTCTTATCTGGGCTGCATCCTGCCAGTCTTTCCGCAACCCTGCGTGGAAAACCACCATTACGCCTATGAAGGCTACTGCGCTGATTCTTGCCAAAAGCCTCAGCGTTCCGTTCTTCCATCCGGTCGCCAGCACAGCGATCAGGATCGCCAATCCAAAGCTTCCAGCTGAATAGATCCTGCTAGACCAGTTGAAATTGAACCACGCAGTATTACCATCGGGAATAGCGCCGTACTTTGCCAGAACGGTGTCAGCGAGTTTGGGGGCGACACTCCCGTAACCCGCAAGCTGGTACGGCAACAACCCCAGGATAAGAATCGTGAGCCCTACTGCAACAAGATACAGTCTACTGTTTACCCATCGGACTGACTCCGGGTCATCCGGGAGGGACACCTTTCCTGAAAATGCAGCGACAAGAGCTATCCCCATTATTCCAAGGGCCAACAGACATTCCGCCAAGGAAAAGGAAAGCGCTGTAAACGGAGCGGTGAAATAAAACGGCAGGAGCGCAATATAAGACCACAGCAATTCCAATGGCGGATAGAGATGGCGATGCCCCACAGCTCCACCGCCCAGAAATGTGAATCTGATGGCTATAGCCAACAAAAAAGCCACACATACGGCCGCTCCAAGCCGAATGCAGAAATCTCTGTTGGAAAGCTTCCTCAAGCGCAAATGAATGGGAAGCACCAAGAGCGGAACAGCAAAGATCAATAGGGTTGGCGCCTCATAGGTCAGGAAGGCGGGAACATAAAGGAAAATCGGAACCGAAAGACCCATCCAGGAAGAGGACCGCTCAGACCACCGCTGAAAGGCAATCGCTGACACCCAGAATAAGAGCATGCTCAAACGGGAGTTGTCAGTGGCCACCACGTACGTCAGGCAAGAGACCGTCGGAAGAAAAAACGCCAGTAAAGCAGCAAGAATCGCCAAGCCCTTCTGTCGCGGAAAGGCGCGCATCAGGGCAGACCCCATAAGCAGCGACGCGGCCGAAAGAAGTATCAGAGAAAACAAATGAAAAGCTATTTTGTTGAAGCCGAACAGCTCGAATAAGCCGATCCAGTATACTCCCTCCATGGGCCGGAGAGATTCTTTAGCGTACACGAACAACGACGCAGGGAAACCGTGCCAATAGGGCCAACTCAGTATCCACCAGTCGTCACCCTCGAAGCCTATGTCCCCTGTAATTACGGTCAGTACTAGGCAGTAAACACAGAGCCCGCCCGTTGTAAGCCACATCAATGAAGCGTTTTGGCCGTTTACCCTCTCTGGCAACACCGTTCCCATACCAACTGTAGTGAAATAGGCCGATCCTCTTCGGCCAAGGCAGACCCGAGCTTAGTATTTAAAAATACCAGACATCGCGCCCTTTTTAAAGACTAAAAGTGATTTCAACGCACAAAAAAGTAAATCCTGAGTCGACAATCCTCGCGACCAGGGCCGCGGATCAGTGATAATCTTGCTGATTCCTGGAAACATACCCTTTTCGCAAAAAGGATTCCGTTGCGTGGCCTCAGGATGTTGATCACGGGGCCTTGACATCTGCTCTCACCAATTTTGGGTCTGTTGCCCTCTTTCCGGGGGCCCCATTAAAGTACGAATAGTTCGCCAGTAGGTATCTACTTAGGATGTCGGCCAAAACCTTGTTTCCCTCACCAGAGGCATGTTCTTCATACCACTTCTCGAGATCGTCTTTCGATGGTTTCATGTCAGCCACACACTTGACCGCATCCAAGAAAGGATATCCCTTTGCGGAGAGGTATTCCAAAAAGCCGGCAACTCTCACCACGCCATTATCATTGATCTCCGTGACGAAATCCTTGTACGGCATTATTACTATCAGAGGCTCAGAGCCTCTGGAACGTGCTGTGGCTACGAAACGGTCCGCTATGTAACACATTATTGACAGGGGGCCATCCTCGTCAAAGAGGTTCCACGGGTGGCGAGATCTGCGTGTGGAAAATTTTCCCAACTGTGCGACAAGCTGAGCAAACACCGGTCCTCGCCATGAAAGAAATGAAAGAGTGTAAGGAAAAGAAAACTTCGGCAGGTTTCTATCTAGCTGGTACCAGTAATCGACCTTGCCCAGTTCCTCCAGGTATTCCTCTTGGTCCAATTTAGGTAGATCGGCCACGCTCGTAATCGGATTAGGAATCAGCCGGATTTTGTCGCCGTCCCTGACAAAGAACGGTTTGGTTAGCCTCAAAGAATCGCTGTACGTATAAAAGGGGCGATAAATGTTGACCACCCGGTTCACGTTTTCAGGAAACACGCAAAGCATGGCTATCTTGGGAGGTAGTCCGTCGTGAAGCTCGTACTTGAGAAGCGCCTGGTCGGTGCCGTACCCGCCAACGCCGAAATTCAGCACGTTTGTTCCGAGTTTTTCCCCCAAGAAATTCTGCCATGTATGTTCATCGGTCACGCCCGCGCAGTAAGTGAAAGAATCCCCATAGGAAGCGATTAGTGTGGTGTCGAAATCGGTCACGCAACGACGTTCTCCTTGCATGCCATGACTATAAGAAATTCCCTCATTATCCTCGTAATTCAGTCCCGGTGGATAGTCCCATCCGAGCACAGGATGGAACAGTGCCAAGCCGTCCGCTTGGTTTGTCGTGGCAACAGCGCGTACGACCCTGGGCGAGTCCGCAGAGTGTTTGGCTTGTTTAACCAGTGCTACCGACTCTCCGCCATACGCCCTGTGAAGAATCCTGGACGGTACCGCTCTTTTCACAATAATGTGCGAAGCTAGTTCAAATACAGCGAAAACCGGGACAAATAGCATCAGCCAAAAGGCCAGCGTTTTCAATCCATTTTCTATGCGAGCAGCTTTGACAGTCTGATACGAAGCTTTCGTCGCCGTACGCGGAAAGCAATGCATATGTACCGAGTCGACTTGCTCCAAAGGATCCTCCTCGCAATGCGATGCTTCTACAGGTCGCTAGAATTACTTCTCAACATGAGCGGCCGCCGATTTATCACATTTGTCCGGATTGGCAACATAATTTTTCTCGTCTCAAAATAATTGCCAGTAATCTTTTTTAATTTAGTGTATTATGAGTGCACAAATCATTACAACTTATTTTTTTTATATATCATGTTGTAATTGAATTGCTATCTGTTGCGCCACAGATTCTAGTTCCGAAGAACCTGTTCATGCATTGCAGACATCGCCTGATTTGGCCCCCCCTCCGAAATTGCCACGTCTCGGCCCGCCCTTGACAGAAAAGCCTCGAACGATTTCAGAGCACAAACTGGTTTCTATCCAATATGGCGAGGAATTTGTAAATTGCGCCGTTTCGCTATAGCTTGCCCGAGGCATGCGATGCGCCTCCGGAGCCAAGTCGGGAGCGGGGTTCGTACGCCTTCTGAAATCAAGTAATACCAATGCGCAATCAGAGAAGTAATTTTCGCAGAATGTCCGTTCTTACGTCTGGATGCTGGTGCTCCCTCATGCGGAACCTCTTAGCGTCATTCCTGCGGAGGCAGGAATCCAGGCTTTTCAATACACGCTGGAGCCCGGATTTCGCCGGGATGACGGTGCCGGCAGTCGTCCTGTTGCGCCTCAAAGAGAATGAGCAAAATGCCTGTCCCACCAGAAACAATATTGCTCGTTTGAAAGCGAATCGGTATAAGCTCATAGCTCCGCGTACCTGACTAGTCGTTCTTCATATCCCTACTAGTCTGCTCGTAAATGCTCCAACCGCCGCAATCAAAATGAGCTCTAAGTTCTCATTGCACCTTCAACAAAAATGCCGCGTGAGCTCCACGGACTGGGATTTAATCGAGCGGTTTTTTCTTGAGAAAAAAGATTGACAAAAGCCCGACATACCGGCATGATGATATACATATATTCCGATACTAGCATAACTGGGGTTTGTGCCAACTTAGATGACTTGCGGGACCCCAAACAATTGGAGGACTGAAAATGAGCGCGGATCTGGCAATTCAGCTTTCTGAGCTGAAACAAAAGGTGGAACAGATGGAGCCGGGCAAGCAAAACAAGCTGGCCATGGTCGTTTTTTCCGGAGATCTCGACAAGCTGCTGGCGGCCATGATTATAGCCACAGGAGCCGCAGCAATGGGCATGAAAGTGGTTCAGTTCTTTACGTTCTGGGGCACCGCGGCGCTTCGGAATCCCGGGGCAGAGGCCAACGGCAAGGACTTCATGTCCAAGATGTTCGGCTGGATGCTACCGAACGGCCGCAACAAGGTGAAGCTTTCCAAGATGAACATGGGCGGCATGGGCACGGTCATGATGAAAAACCTGATGAAAAAGAAGAACGCACCTAGCCTTGATCAACTGTTCGACATAGCTGCTCAGCTAGGTGTGGAAATTAAGATCTGCGAAATGTCCATGGATCTCATGGGATTCAAGCATGAGGAGATGATCGATTATCCGAATCTCGAGTACGTCGGCGTAGCAACATTCCTGGCCCATGCCAGGGAATCGACCAATCAATTGTTCATATAAGGAGGATTTGAAAAATGGCGGATCACAATGCTTCCAAGGTTCTGGATCTGAAGGGACTTCCGTGTCCCATGCCCGTGGTCAAGATTAGCCAGGAGATAGGCACAGTAAAGGTCGGCGAAGTGATCGAGGTACACACCACGGATCCGGGCTCTTTGTCCGACTTCCCCGCATGGGCGAAAACCACCGGAAACGAGGTTTTGGAGACCAGGCAGGGTGACGGTATCATTCAAATATTCGTCAAGCGGCTCAAGTAGGCCGCGAGAGAGACAGCCATGATAGACACAGTCTTCTATTTCATCATGGTGCCCATGGTTTATCTGGCTTTCGCCTGGTTTATCGTCGGCGCTGCGATCAAGATCCTGGGAATTGTCAGGTCTCCTGCCATGCCGCACACCTTGAGGATCTTTCCGGAAAAGGAAACCAATTCAGCGCGCCTTGCTGCGGTATGGGATGCATTGACCATGCCTACAGTGAGAGCACACAGGCCGCTCTTGTGGTTTTTTTTGATGGTCTTTCACATAGGAATCGCACTGCTTATCCTTGCGCATTTGGACCTGATCCCCAAGTTGAGGATTTCAGCAGCGGATTCCCCGCACATGATCGGAAACGGTGCAATTGGAGTCGCCCTGACCGTTTCCCTGCTGTACCTGCTCTTTCGACGGTTCAGGACGCCTGTACGCGAGTTCTCTGTACCATCGGACTATCTGCTCCTGTTTCTGATTTTTTGTCTGTTCCTGACCGGGGACGTTATTAGCTGGGGCAATTCGTGGAGTCCGGACGGGTTTGTGATCACAAAACAGGACTTGGGCGCGTACTTGAGCAGTCTGATCAGGTTTACATTTGAAGACCCTCGCAAAGTGCTTTCCGGTTCTCACTACCCGGTGGTGGCAATGCATGTGCTGCTGGCAAACGTGTTCCTCATAATTCTGCCTTTCAGCAAGATCATGCACAGCTTTTTCGCTATCCCGCTGAACATATTGAGGAGGGTCTGACGATGGACGCTACTGAACGGCAAAAACTGCTGGAGCTTTTCTCCGGTAAACTAACCAGAGCGGCGTGGATGTACCTTGAAAACTGCACGCGCTGTGGAGTCTGCGTGGAGGCGTGTCATGTGTACGCATCGTCCAAAGAAACACGCTACACCGCAGTAGCTCGCGCCCAAAACATTCGCCGTCTCTACGAAAAATACTTTAAGGTTTCCGGCAAGATCGCCCCCTGGCTGAACGAGGCAGTGGAGCTCGACGACGAGTGGATGGAAAAGGTCTATGAGACTGCGTACACCTGCACCGGTTGCCGCCGCTGCATGACTTTTTGTCCGTTCGGCATAGACACGCAGCTTATTCAGTCCATAGCCAAGTTGATGCTAATCGGTGCCGATTCGGAACCCAAGGTGCTCAGCATGCTCGCCGACGTGTCCATCATGAAAGGCTCCAACATCGAAGCCACCAAAGAGACCTTCGCGGAGGCGGTCCGGAGGCTCGAGACTGAAGTCCTGGAAAAGTGGCGCGGCGAAGCTAAATCTGAAGCAATCCCCCTGGATGTTCAGGATGCAAACGTGCTGTACGTAGCTTTGGCAGGAAAGCACTCGATCATACCGGCAGCGGCGATCATGAACGCGGCTGGTGAAAAGTGGTCTCTCAGCTATTTCGAGGCAGTCAACTTCGGAGCGTTTGTCGGTGATCCTCAAAAGACCAAGGAAATCGCGCAGCGCATAGTCAGTGAAGCAGTGAGACTTAAGGTCAAAGAAGTCGTAATTTGTGAGTGCGGAACAGCGTACCGGGTAATGAAGCACATGACC
>JACRDE010000570.1 GCA_016212935.1 Desulfomonile tiedjei
CTTCCAAGAAACTCTAACACTGGCCGGAATCCATAGTTCTCGCTGAGAAATGTGGATTCAGGCGAATACTAGAAGTTCTTGAAGTGGGGTTCGGGGAGGAACTTCTTTCAAGAAGGTCCTCCCCGATTCTACCTTGTTTGAATGCGAACCGGTATTAGGGCCTATCGTTTGTTCCGATGACGCTTCATACGGGGAATGTCCTGGCTTTCAATAAGGCCGTTTACTGCAAATCTCCTTCGCTACGAACTGCACGGCTTGGCTATGCTTCGAGACCTCCTGCAGACGGCAACTCAGTTTATTCCCTAGCTTTATGGGGCATTGGCATTAGCCGGTTGCAGAGATCTTCTCAAATCTTATCGAGCATTTTCTTCGGGCTTCTATCCAGATTGATCTTGCGAGTAGCCGAAACGGACTGGTTCTTTATCTTGTCGTGCATCACTATTTTCAAGATCAGGCTTCTGGTCGCCAGTTTCTGAAGGTTAATTTCAAACTTGAACAAAAGGTCCATCACCGGAGATCGGCTCACTCTGCTTAGTTTGATAGCGTTCTCTTTGCTGAGCAGCACCTTACCGGAAGAATCCATGAGAAAGGCATCGATCGTGCAATCTATGATATACCGGTCTCCTGAAAGCATCGTGCTCACGTTAGACGGTTCACAGTAAAAGACTATCTTGGACACCGGGTCCCCGGGCTCCAATGGCGAATAAGCACCAAATCCCTCTACTGAGCGGCAGAGAACGATCTTTCGAAACCCGAGCTTGCCGTTGTTCTGCAGCTCGATGATCCGCGCCTTCAACGCCTCCACATCACGGGAGGTTTCCCCTGGCGTTGATTCTTGTTTCTCCACTTTTCCTGGGACCGAATTGTCGGAAATGTCGGAGTCGCCACCCTGTTTTTCTGGCTCAGGTTTGTCTGAAACCGTGGTTGCCGATATCCGGGCAACTTCAGGTCCTCTGTATTGCGCAGATCGGATTCCTGAATACAGCCCGGCCAGGTTTTCACATGAGGAAATCTTAAGGCAGCCGTCCGAGATGATAAGGGCGAAAGCCAAAGCCGACACCGCTGTCCAATGCGACGTTGAATACATACCGCGTCCTCTCAATCGATCGGAAACAGGGACGAATTATCTCTTGGTTGAAAGCCCTTTTGCACTCGCGGGGTTGATTCAACCTTTTGAACATTCAAAACAGACTATCGGCTAGGTTGCACATTTGTCCGCGAGGCACCATTAGCTGAATTCATGAGTCAGTCGGACTTCGCTACAAATGCTCAGCCAAACGACGGTCAGTAAGTCTGCATTCTTGACTGCGTATCCGTCATATCAAGGGGCCTTTTGCTAATACCTGAGCGTATCTCACCCCCATTCCATCAGTCAAGCGCACTTTTCCACAGTCTTCGTCTTTCGAGATTGCTTCGCATTGTTTGCCAGCTCAGAAAGGGAGTCCACTTATTCCCATTGTCGAAATACTCGTCAGATTGCTGTTGCAACACATCGACATTCCAGTGAGAGCAAGATTCCAGTTCTGCGAACGGTGACCGAAAACCAAAACAGGAGACGTTCAGCCATCGGGATTCAAATTCGCGCGACAATGACAATGGGGCAGGACCTATGAAGGATTGCCTTGGTGCAATTCAGATCCCGATTATTCTACTTGTTTGAAAGCGTGCAGACGTAGCGACTCATTTGCCGTGTGTGATCGCTATTTTCTCGAACATGATCACCAAGCCTGCACCAAGCCTGTAGATTGAATCCATGATCAGATTGTCTTCCGCTGTGTCGTCGAAGAAAACATGCAACGATGATTCCATCCCGCCGTCCGGCCTCCAATAACAAATGAGCATTGGTATTCGGGGCAGAGGATGCAAAACCACTGCAATATCCGAATTGAAGGCATTAGGCGCCCGTTTTGCGCTAAAAATGTGAACCATGTGCTCAAACAGGTCCGTGTGTAGATCGGCTACCCGTTTCAACGGCCTTTCACACCGCTGTTCGAATAGCGGGGCCCACGTCGCCCCGTTCTTCAGCTCACGCAAAGGAACCCAGTTCCCCGAAACGGGCCTGCCTGAGCAAGATATCACATAGTTCAGCAGAGGTACTGTGACCCATCCATGCACGTGACAGTCAGAGGTAACATTCCCTTGACAATCAACATGGAAGTCCTTTCCAAGCAACTTGATGGCCAACGTCTCCCCTGAAAACGACGCGGCCAACCTCTCGGCAGACGAAGCGAGATCTACGTCGGCCATCTTCAGCCTCAACTGAGCCAGTGCTCGCTCTTCCTCGCGCTCCAACGTCCTGGAATCGGAGTTCTGGACACTGAACCTTTCAAGAAAGCCTCTATCCACATGAGGGCAATCCCCCAAGCGCTGATCGCCCTTGAACACAGCTGCGGCAAAGGCCAAGCATGTCGGAACCCGGCAGTCCTTGCAGTTGGTCCTTGGCAGCACTTTGAAGATTTCCATGGCACTTGTTAATTGAGTCATTTCCTGTACTCCGATTTCTCCGCTCTATGTCGAGACTCCCGATCTAGGCCGAGGCGCGAGAACTGTCAGAGCCTTCGGCGAGGTCCGCCAGGCCATTCTTGGCACGGGACAAAGAAGCACGAACAGACACTGTATCACAAAGTGCCTTTCCCGAACACATATGCCTGCTGCCGGGTAAGTCTTCAGGTAAACGGGCGGAAAGTATTAGATCAGTCGGTCACCCCCAGTAACCAAATGCGTGCGTCATACGAATTCGCTTTTAAATCAGAAAGATTGGGGGAACCTTCTTTGGCAAAGAATGTTCCCCCAAACCCCTTCCGAGAAACTCTAACACTGGCCGGAATCCATACTTCTCGCTGAGAAATGTGGATTCCGGCGAATGCTAGAAGTTCTTGAAGTGGGGTTCGGGGAAGAACTTCTTTCAAGAAGGTCCTCCCCGATTCTTCCTTGTTTGAATGCGAACTGGTATCAGGCGGCGTCCAGCGGCAGCCGAATCGTGAACGTGGTTCCCTTGCCGGGTTTGCTCGTAACCTGAATGTCTCCGTGATGGTTCTTAACTATCCCGTAGCTTATCGCCAGCCCGAGCCCCATTCCCATGCCTTCGGTCGAGTCCTTGGTGGTGAAGAACGGATCGAAAATCTTGTCCTGCATTTCCTCGGGCATGCCTTTTCCAGTATCTGAGAAATCCACTTCAACCCAGCCGTTGGACGCGCCGATTTTAATGGTCAGCGTACCCGAACTACCCATAGCGTCCAGGGCGTTCAAAACAATGTTCATGAACACCTGCTTCATCAGGTTCGAATCGATCACTACATCCGGGACCGAAGGGTCGTACAGTTTCACCAATTCAATCCCAAAAAAGCGCTGCTGATGTACGATGATCTCCAAGGTTTGGTCCACCACCTGCTGGATTCGCAGAGGCTTCTTCTGCATGGGTGTTTCACGGGCAAAATCCAGGATGCCCTGAACGATTCCGCGGATTCTGGTGGTTTCTCTCACAATGATTTCAAGGTCCTTGCGAGTCTTTTCATCGTTCTTGAACTTCTTGAGAAGCAAATGAGCGAAAGTAAGGACTCCGGTGAGGGGCTGGTTGATCTCATGGGCTATGCCTGCGGAAAGCTTTCCCAGGGACGACAGCTTTTCAGATCGAAGAAGCTGTTTCTCCAGCTTGAGCTTTTCCCTCAGGTCGGTGAATATCCCCATTGAGCCTGCTTCTTGGCCTTCCTCATATAGTATGGCAGCGGAGATGTACACTGGAATTTCGTTACCGTCCTTGTCAATGAGAGTGACTTCCCGCTTCTGGAGGATCCCAGGGCCACCAAAATCGTCTGCTCTGAGGGCCTTCATGATCTTCTTAGCGCCGCCGGGCGGATATATGCGGACTATACTCATTTTTCCGACGACTTCATGCTTCTTGTAGCCAAGCAGTTTTTCCGCGGCGGAATTGAATATCGTAATTTCCCCGCCTTTGCGTATGCAGACTATCGCGTCGGGTGAATTTTCAATTATGTTTTCCCTGAATTGATAAGCACGTTCCAACTCAACATTTGCTTCACGTACCAGGGTTTCCAGATTACGGGTGTACTTCTTGAGCTTCTTTTTCAGGGCAATCTTTTCCATGGCCCGTTTCAAGGACAACGAGAGAAGTTCCTCACTGATCGGCTTGGTGAGAAAATTGGAAGCCTCTCTGCGGAGGCATTCCACTGCCATGTCCATATCCCCGTGACCGGTTATCATAATCACTTCAGTGTCGGGGGCCGTTCCCCGGATTCGACTGAGTACCTCGATGCCGCTCATTCCGGGCATTTTGACATCGAGCAGCACTATTTCCGGCTTCTCCTTTTCAAAGATATCCAAAGCTCTGGTTCCGTCTTCCGCCATGGACACTTCATAGCCGTCCAGCTCCAGAGTCATTCGCATGAGGTTTCGGATGCTTTCTTCATCATCTGCCAGCAGGATTTTCGTCATTACGGCTCTCCGCTTTTGGAAGGGGAAATGTCATACGAAAGGTCGCTCCCTTCTGTTGGTGGGGGTCGATTTCTATAATGCCCTGATGTTCTTTTATGATTCCATAACTGATAGATAACCCGAGTCCTGTGCCTTCGCCCATTTTCTTAGTGGTGAAAAACGGCTCGAAAATCCTTTCTTTCAACTGTTCCCGTATTCCAGGCCCCGTATCGGTTACAGTGACCACAATTCTCTTATGGTCCAGATAGGATTTCACTCTTATGAGTTTTTCCTGGCTCTCGTTTTCGTGGAATTCTGTGTCTCTGGAAAGGATCGCATCCTTGGCATTTAAGATAAGATTTATGAAGACCTGTTCCAGCCGATTCGCGTCTCCCACTATATGCGGCAGATTCTCGGCCAGATTGAGCTCCCAGAGGATGCCATTAGCCTGCAACTGGGTACCTAGCAAGGCAAATACGTTGCGTACAGGAGCGTTTATATCGGTGGGGACCATCATGCCATCGGCCTTACGCCCGAACTGCCTTAAGTGGTTAATAATTCTGGACGCACGTTCCACGCTGGACGTGAGTTCCTTGGTGATGTTTTCCATGTCGTCGGTTGAAAGCGTCCGGCCAGTCTTCACTATTTTGTTCATATAGTCGCATCCGAGTCGGATGACGTTTAGCGGCTGATTCAGCTCATGGGCTATTCCAGTAGCCATTTCGCCAAGCGTAGCCATTTTCCCGGCCTGAATGACCATCGCGTGCTTTTCGAGCCTTTCCGTAACATCCCACACGGCAGCTATGACAGCGGGCCGGTTCCTGTACCTTACAGGAGAAGCCTGGTAGTTCACCATGAAAAGCGAGCCGTCCCTGCGCCTGTGCTGGGCCACGGGAAGCAGGGTTACTTCTGTTGAGAAAAGCTGTTGCAGCCGGCTCACTGTCTTGGCTCTATCCCTGTCGAGACCGAGGTCAGCGAAGCTCATGTTGAGGAGCTCTTCTCTGGTAAACTGGTATTCTTCTCCGGCTCTCGCGTTTACATCAAGGATCATGGCGGTTTCCGAGTCAATCACGAATATTGGAGATGGGCCGTTGTCGAAAAGGAAGCGATATTTCTCCTCGGAATCTCGGAGACGGCTTTCTGAAGCTTTCAAATGAACCAGCATGCGGTTGAAAGAAGACGTGAGCTGATAGATTTCGTCTCCCATTGCGGCATTGTTTTCATCTTCAAACTGTTGAGTGCGAACCTCACCGTTAGAGACTAAGGTAGAGGCACCGGCTTCGCGGCTTATCTGATCCGCGCGCCGGGTGAGATCCGTTAGTGGGCGGGCAATTCTTTTCGAAATCAGCTCGATAAAAACCCAACTTATCGCTATTACTACGACGCTGGCCAAAAAATGAATGATCTTCAGATATCTTATTGCGACAGGATCCCCTCCCAGCTTAGGAAAAACGGTGATCTGAAGGGTCACGCCTATGATGACGACCACGCCTATCAGAATTAAAAGTGTGCTGAGCAGTATCCTGTTCTTGAAAGACAGCAGTATACCCCGCTTGGGCTTGAGGGGCTCGGGAAGGAAATTTTCGATCTTGCCAAGGGTGTTCACGATCCAGCCAGGCTGCCAGGATTTGATAGGCGCTGCATTTTCAAGGCCCGATTGTGCAGTCCCCTGGACGCAGGATCGGGCCTTGCTTTCCGGCCCGCTATCGAATTTCATTACCATTTTTGCGGTTTCCGGGGAACCCGGAGAATCGCAGGGCTCCTTCGGCATCCCCGGTGAATTTAGAGCCAGCCGTTTTTGTCAAAGAATTCCCAAAGGTCGTCCCTGAGAGCCTCGTATTCATCTTTGACATCTTCATAGGAACGGGCGTTCTCTATGGCATAGGCAACCTGCTCGGCAAAGCCGTAAAGAAACTTTATTTCCTCGTCGGAAAATGCTCGCACTTCTCCGGAGTACACACGGAGAGCGCCTATCACCTTGTTTCTGACGATTAGAGGCACGCTCAGTATGGACTTGATCCCCTCACGGATCGCTTCGTTCGGGTATTGAACCCGTGGATCTACGGCAACATCTTCGACCCAGGCGTGTTTGCCGTTCAGAATGGTCTCTCCTATACTCTTGGAGGAATCCAGAGGCCCTTTGTCCACATATTCGCTGCTGAGCCCGTCATGTGCAAACA
>JACRDE010000571.1 GCA_016212935.1 Desulfomonile tiedjei
ATATGTAAAATCGGGGAGGCACTTCTTGTAAGAAGTTCCTCCCCGAACCCCACCTCAAGAACTTTTAGCACTCGCCGGAATCCCCATTTCCTGAAAGGAAATTTGGGGTTCCGGCAAATGATAGAAGTTTCTGGAAGGGGGGTTGGGGCAAACTCTTTACAAAGAGGTTCCCCCAATCTTACTGATTTAAAGGCGAAATGGTATTAGGAATAATAGACCCTGTCCAATAAGGGCCAGAAACACCGGCGGAAAGAACTTTCGTCGTCGAAAGGCTAGCTGATCGACTCCAAGATTAATTCAGCAGTTGGAACTGTCTTGTCCGAAGACGCTCATTGCAGTCATTCCGAGGCTACTCACGGGAATCATGCCTGTGGTTGCCCTTCCTGTAATGCGACTGAGCATTCCTCCACTATGATTTCCAGTGAGGAAAATCTCCCAACGTTTTCTCAGCGGACCGAGGCGGCCACTCTGACAATCGAAATCGGCTTCCTCTGCTTTGCCATAGTTCTGTTCTTGCTGGGAAGGACGCAGGGGTTTAGGGAGTTGGTGGGCGACCTTTCCATAAGTTTTGTCGCCATAATGCTGGAGGCGATGCCTTTCATGCTTCTCGGTTCGGTTGTAGGAGGTTTGATAGAAACTTTCGTTCCACAGGAGTGGGTGAGCCGATCTTTGGCCGGGCGTAAGCACGCAACCGTTTTTGTTGCCGCCGGTCTTGGGCTCGTATTCCCTGTGTGTGAATGCGCCATAGTCCCGGTCGTCAGAAGACTGCTGCACAAAGGCGTCCCGTTGTCCGGAGCGATTGCATTCCTTCTGGGAGGACCCATAGTAAACCCTATTGTTGCGGGTTCCACATGGCTCGCCTATCGGTCTGACTGGAGCTTCCTGGGAACACGTATGATTTGTGGGTATTCCATTGCGGTAGCAGTAGCTCTTATCATGAATTTCTTGCTTAGAGATAAGAATGTGCTGTTGGACGAAGCTACGTTGGAACATGGCTCTTCGTGTGGTTGCGGAGTACACAATCATGAGGTAGCTGCTGAACCCGCAGTGGCACGATTTTTCGCTGCATTCCAGCATGCCTGCGATGATTTCTTTGACGTAGGCCGATTTCTGGTAATCGGCGCCTTTGTTGCAGCCTTAGCGAGGACCCTTATTGGGGTTGACGCTCTCGGAGATCTTTTCGGATCTCCGGGGATCGCAATTCTCATGATGATGGGTCTCGCAGTGGCTCTCAACCTATGTAGCGAAACGGATGCCTTCATCGCTGCCGGATTCAGAGGTGTGCTTCCGGATACGGCTCAAATGGCTTTCATGGTTCTCGGCCCAATGCTCGACATGAAGTTGTTACTTATGTACCTGACCATGTTTCGTAAGCGTGCCATTGTCACGCTTTCCTTATTAGTCTTCATGACGGTTTTGGCTGCCATGTTGCTTTTGCAGTACGGTTTGGGAGGCCTTCCAGGTGGACAGTAACCGAAACAAGGCTTCTTTCGCACGTCTCCTTCAATTGATCGTATTGGTGCCGTGGATAGCTGCTTTCTGGGTTCTTCTACAGAGGATGGGCGGAAAACCCCTCTTGGGCAAGTTTCTCCGCCCAGACTACTGGTGGTTGGTTGAGGCTGGAACGGCCATTCTTGTTATCTTCTTGATCTCGCTGGTATATTGCAATCCCCGTGGCGGGGGCAGGCGCGGTGTTAGCCTCGTTGTTCAGATGGGGATCATGATATTACCACTCCTGTACTTGCCCACCTCCGTGGTGTCTCAACTCAGCCCGGAAGCGGTCAAGAAGCGTTCGTTTCACATGGCTCAATCACGGCCGATCACGACAGATACCGCATCGACCTCCGGTCTCAATGCCGACCTCTCGGAGAATCCTTCCCTGCTCCGCCTAGTGTTGGAGCCTGCACCCTATGAGGGAAGAGAAATTTCTGTGACAGGCATGGTTTATTGGGACGAACAATTGCCCGAGAACATGTTTTTTTGTTACCAGCTGCTGATGTTCTGCTGCGCTGCGGACGCCAAGCCAATAGGTGTTCTGGTCCAGTATGACAAATCACAGACTCTGGCCAAGAGCAGTTGGGTCAAGGCTGAGGGCACTGTGGGCTCAGCGAATATTATGGATAAGCGCGTGATAAGAATCTCTGCCACAACAGTCGAATCTATAGAGCCACCGAAAGATCCATACCTACTGCAATAACCGGGTTTCAGGGAGTCGTTTCTTGGAGCGTATCTGATTCCGGTCCGGCACTACAGTTACACTCATACTAATGCGCATTTAAAGAAGTAAGATTGGGGGGACCCTCTTTAGTAAAGAGTTTCCCCCCAAACCCCCTTCCAGAAATTTCTATCATTTGCCGGAACCCCTAATTTCCTTTCAGGAAATGGGGGTTCCGGCGAGTGCTAAAAGTTCTTGAGGTGGGGTTCGGGGAGGCACTTCTTACAAGACGTGCCTCCCCGATTTTACATATTTGAAAGCGAATTGTATCAGAACAAATTTGGTCGTTGCTCACGATTGGATAAAAAAAATCTGGGTCCAGAAAGCTAACAAGTCAATTTCATTAGAGGGCGAGAAGTCAATGGGCAATTTTTGCTCGGGGCGGCATTGCCTGGGATGATTCGTCCTGTTTGCCACGTTTTCTTGTAAATAGATGTTATTCCAGTCGATGAACTCTTGTGGGACAGCAGGAAGCTCCTTGGCATACTAGTTGCAAATCCCAATGCCGATGCGCTTTCCAGCTAGTAACACTGGCGGATCGCAGAGGCTAACGTACAGGGCAAGGCTCTACCGTTGCGAAGTGCACGCGAAGCATGCCTTCCAGTCAGTGGCCTGCTCAAAACGGCGGTCAGCGATGTCAGTTGTGCGAGTGCGCAGTAGTATAGGACAAAGTTGATCAATTTGACACAGTTTGCACAGGGCACGCGAAATTGGTAAACACCGTCTTTTCTGCCCGGGTAATTATGGATAAGCAAGGAATTGGGATCTTTATCAGAATTGAAATTGTGGGCAGTGCGAAGTGTGCGCCTCTGAAATGATTTTTTGAAGAAACCTAGTGATGAAGCATAAATCAGGTGGGAGGCTCGACTCTCTCAATATTCGGGTCGAATTCCGCGACCCGTGTGACGCCTGCCAAGCGGATGGGTATGCAGGTGCAGTGCTTTTCAGGGGATGGGCAATTCTATGAAATGTTCTGCTCGTAAAGGCTAGACGATCTTCTTGTCGCCAGCC
>JACRDE010000572.1 GCA_016212935.1 Desulfomonile tiedjei
AGCACTCGCCGGAACCCCCATTTCCTGAAAGGAAATTTGGGGTTCCGGCAAATGATAGAAGTTTCTGGAAGGGGGTTTGGGGGGAAACTCTTTACTAAAGAGGGTCCCCCCAATCTTACTTCTTTGAATGCGCATTAGTATCAGGACTAGCCGCTGACATTAGGTGCCTTAAACAGCACGGAAAAAGTAGTGCCTCCTGATTTCCTGCAATCTCTCTCGTCGTTGACATGTTCACACA
The DNA here is from genome assembly GCA_016212935.1 of Desulfomonile tiedjei. Taxonomy (GTDB): domain Bacteria; phylum Desulfobacterota; class Desulfomonilia; order Desulfomonilales; family Desulfomonilaceae; genus Desulfomonile; species Desulfomonile tiedjei_A. The sequence continues at coordinate 239 of JACRDE010000572.1, forward strand.
TGGAGATGCCACCCGGACAGTGATCCTTAAGAGTGGGCAGATACAGGCATCTGGAGGTCTCGAACCTGATGTCCATGTAACCTTCGTCGGCAAGCATTTTCAGTTGCATCAGTTCCAGCCCTTTGCCTCCAGCGTTGAAATCAAACGGCCTCTTCGTGGAATAGTGTTCCGTGTCCTGCGTGTGATGGAAGGCCTCAAAAATGAACGGAAGATCCTCACGCAGGATTCCCACTCCACGATCCTCGACTTGCAACAGAGGCCCCGACTGGGCGCTCTCCATAATGACTGTGACCGTTCCTCCATCCGGAGTATTCTCAATAGCGTTCTTAACCAGTGTGTGGAGAACTCTTTTGAGCATGTCCGGATCTATCACGGTGGAATCTACGGGTTGCAGCCTGTGGAGTAGTGCTACCGATCTATTCGAGCTTCGCTTCCGAAGCGTATCCAGGGTATCAAGCACAAACGGAATAACAGGAAAGGGCCGAGGTCTGTATTTACTGGGGGCGACCATCTGTTGCACGATCAGCTGAACCTCTTTCAACCGGGCCAGATTCCTCCTTACCCTGGCAAGGCTCTTCTGCCGTTCCTCCGGTGAGAGATCGTGTCTCCCGAGCTTTGGCAACGAAGCATCTATGATCGCGAGAGGAGTGGTCAGTTCATGAGAAAGATGGTTCACTGCCCGCTGCCTGGCCCTCTGCATCGATTTCCACGCGGTTATGTCCCGGAGAATGACCAAAACCCCGGACGGTTCACCGTGGCTGTCAAGGTATCTGGAGGAACTGATACTAACATCCAAGACGGTTCCGTCCTTCCTGGTTCTCTTAGTCTCGAAACCGCTCAAGGGTTTTCCGTCCTGCATCATGCGATTGATCCCGGCAAGCGAGACCTCCTTTTCCGATTCCGGCACGAACGGTATCCGCTTTCCCAAAAGCTCTTCTTTGGTCCATCCGAACAACCGGGTGAACGAATCACTGATATATTTGGTGTTTCCGTCTGCATCATAGATGATGATTGCGTCGGCCGAGGAGTCTATGGCATTAAGGATGCCCTGGAGAAGCTCTTGAGCCGTTCTGGCCTCAGCCTCAGTCTTTTGAAGCCGTCCCAGGAGCCGCTGAAGTTCTTGTTGCTCACTATCGAGCGGTCCTGATTTGTCAATTTGATCTATCATTCCGGACACCTCTCTGACGATCCGCAACTCTATCACAGAATCGAAATCACTTTATACCATTTTGCAGTTGTTTGCATAAAGCAGGCGGTGTGCCTGTGAAGCTAATTCAAGTCGTGCGGTTCGTAGCGGTGTAGAACAATCAGCGCAAAACTACTTGGATCGGAGCCCTGGTCGACCAGTCTGGCTAAACCGGATCATAATCGCTTCGAGCACGGCCCCACCTATAGCCCGTGCTTTTTCGGAAATCGTGCAGCAGTATGAGGTATCCCCACGCGGGTCGATGTCTCCCACCTTCAGACCTTCATTAACATAAGTGTTCGGTCTGATAAGCCCTCGAATTACCCCGGACAACCCTGCCTTCACCGGCTTCCCAGTGATGTATCCCACGGTCATACCGGTTTCCACCATATCAGCGATTGACGAATCCGAATCAAAAATGCCGTCAACCGGTGCCCTGAGAACCCGGCGCGCCGTTTCACCGGCTATTGTGCCCGGAATTCCGGTGTTGGGCTCGGCCGGGCCTTCGAAGATGAGCCTGCCAAGATTGTGTCCACGGTTGGTTTCGACAACACAGTGCGCATCTCTTCCAGCATCGAATCCAGGGCCAAGTGCCACGACCAGCGTTGCATCCTGAATTGTAGTTCCGAGGTTCTTTTTGGCCAGGATGGTGTCAACCAGGATGTCAGGACGGACTTTCGTTCTTGACTTGTTCTCCGGGTCGACGATTACTGCAATCACTCCTTGGCTCCACAGGTCCTCGACCTCCTCGATCCCGGTGACCAGCTTCGCCTTGGATCCCTCCACGATGCAGCTACCGTCGTGGACCGCTTCTGAGAAGCTTACAAGGCGCCTCACTGACAGAGGAGCACTGATTTCCGTCATGAGAATCCTGTGAAATCCGGCCCTGTGAAGTCGATGGGCCGTGCCGGTGGCCATTTCACCGGCGCCTCGGATGACTATGGTCAAGTCTGTCAACGAGTAAGACATGTGCAGATATCCTATCGGACGGCTCAATATTTGGATCCGGCCAGCTGTTTCCCCTTTCGGACGATGTGTTTCAGGACAGACAGGACTTCCTCTTTTTGTTCCCTGGCATACACCTGCAGATATTCACCCACATGTTGTTCCTGGATGTTCCGGATTTCATCGAGAGTCTTAAGTGCCATCGGTGTAATCTGAAGCACTGTTAGGCGTTCGTCTTTCTTGTCATTCTTCCTCTCGATCAAACCGGCCTTCTGCATGCGTTTTGCCAGTCCGGTCACGTTCGCCCCGGTAACCAGCATATGCTTGCTGATATTACCTACAGAGTCCTGGCCTTCTTTACACGCTGTCAGATATTTCAGGACATTGTAATGGGGAAAAGTGAGCCCGTACTGTCGCAGAATGGCTGATGACTTCTTCTTGAACATCTCTGAAGCCATGACAATGAAGATCATGACTTTTTCGTCCAAGATCATATCAGTGCTCAGTTGGTCTTTCGGCATGAATGCTCTTTTCGAAATTATTCAAGCAGTCGGCTGGCAAGTATATCATCTCGGAAAGGCACACACCAGACTTGGCATCACGCAACAACTGAAACTGCAACCTCTCCAAAGAGAGAGCCCCACAGGCGTTAGCAATCACACAGTCACCGGCAGTACGGACGTTCTGCCTTGTATTGGAGCGCGTCGTGGGGCAGGCTTTCTGAGACTGTTTGAAAACTGTCTTTTTACTCGGAATCTTGCCACGTTGCACAGGACTTGTCGTTCCCAGGCTGAGCCTGGGAACCAGAACTTTTGTGACTTTCGTGGCACGTTTCTCTAAGCTTAGATGGTTTTGAGACAGTCGCTTCCAGCTTGCCCCACAAGAGTAACCCAATCCCCGAGTAACTGAACGGAGACAGGCGTCAATTTAACTTGGCCATCGAACTGGAAACTTTTCCAACTCCTGTTGGGAAATTGCTTCCCACCGTCGTTTGTCACCGGATATCGAGTTCGTTGGACTCGCTCCGATCTGAGCCCCATCCTGAGCTCTCAGACGCCCTGCTTCTTCTTTTCCTCCAATGCCTTGAGGATTTTCTCCGGAGTTACCGGGAGCTCATTGAAGTTCACTCCTATTGCATCGTAAATGGCATTTACGATCGCCGGTGCCGGTGACAGCTGAGTCCCTTCCCCGGCTTCTTTTGCTCCGAATGGGCCCACCGGATCATCAGTCTCAATGTCAATGGACTCCATTTCCGGAACTTCCATCGTCGTAGGAAAGCCGTAATCCAGGAACGACGGGTTCATCACCTGCCCTTTTTCGGTGATCACGTCCTCATATAGGGCTTGTCCCATCCCCCCGGCTATGGAACCTTCGAGTTGCCCTTCAACAAGCATGGGATTGATGGGTCGGCCGCAGTCATGGGCAGTCACCATCTTGAGAACCTTGACCTTTCCTGTCTGGGTATCCACTTCCACTTCCGCTGCCTGGGTCATGAAGGAGTAGTTCGGAGAGAAATTTCCGGGCTGGGTGAACAACGTCGTCGGCTCGTTGGTGTCTGCCATCCAGGAAGCTCTCCCCACGAGAGGCATCGGCAGGTCTTTGTACTGATACGCTTTAAGCGCCTTGGGAAATGTGATGTTGATCTCGGGTGAACCAGTGACAAATATAACACCGTCCCTGGCTACCAGGTCATCAGGATTGGCCTCCAATTCATCGGCTACACACTCGAAAAGTTTCTTTCTCACTGATTCAGCGGCAATTCTGGCGGCGTTGCCGGCCCTCACGGTCACTCCACTTCCGAAAGTGCCCGGATCAAGAGGCGTGGTGCCAGTGTCTGCCGCAGTAACTCTGACATCGTCAAGAGAGACCCCGAGTACCTCCGCGACGATCTGAGCAATCACTGTTTCGGCCCCTTGTCCGATGTCCGCGGCTCCAGTGAGCACGTTTACCCCGCCGTCCTGGCCGACCTGAACCACAGCGCCGGAACTTATGTGGCTCATATTGGTCACCCCGCTTGGGAACGAGGCTCCGCCCATTCCCACTCCGCGGCCGAAGGGAAGCTTGCCCCGCTTTTCCTTCCAGCCTATTGCTTCAGCTGCCAGCTGAACGCTTTCGGCAAATCCGCAGGTGTTGATAACGAATCCTCCGGGATGGGGTTCTCCTGCTTTGATGCTGTTCTTGGTACGAACGTCGGCGGGGTCCAAATTCAGGCGGTCAGCCATCAGATCCAATTGGCGCTCCACAGCGAAACGGGCCTGCGGAATGCCGTGCCCCCGCATGGCTCCTCCGACGGGCTTATTCGTATAGACATGGTAGCCTTCATACAGGAGATTGGGCACATGATACGGAACCATGAGGAAAAAGCAGGAAAGGGCCATCATTGTCGGGGCTGTGCTGTTGTACGCGCCGCCGTCTGCGTATGACAGGAACTGCTGAGCCAGAATTCTCCCATCTTTGGCCATCCCGGTCTTGACTGTAAGGTGCATTGGATGCCGCTGGCGAGTGACAATGAAGACTTCATCTCTTTCGTAAACAAATTTGACCGGTCGACCCAGTTTCATCGCGAACCACGCTGCACAGAAGTCTTTCGCGAACATATCGATCTTCTGACCAAATCCCCCGCCCACTTTGGGTTTGATGACGCGGACCTTGCTTTCAGGAATCATTAGGGTGGCGGACAAATTCCTTCTAAGGAAAAATGGAATCTGGGTGCTGGACCATAACACAACTTGTCCTCTCACAGGATCGTACTGAGCGACCGCCGCGTGGGGCTCCATAGGAGCGTGGTTTACCGGCTGGGAATAGAAAGAATCTTCGGAAACGAGTGCACTCTCTGCAAATGCCTTCTCTACGTCGCCGAATTCCTTTCGAATAGCGAATGAGGTATTGTTGGCCACCCCCTCGTGTATGACAGGGGCGCCCTCTTTGATTGAATCTTGCACATTGAATACCGCCGGCAGAACCTCGTAGTCAACCTCGATCAGATCGACCGCCTCTTCTGCTATTTCCGGATCAATGGCACATACGGCAGCGACTTCGTCGCCGATATAACGCACCTTCCCTTTGGCAAGGGCGTACTCGTCCCTTGCTTTGGGAACTATTCCGTATTGGCGGTCAGGAATCTCCGCGCCGGTTACTACTCCTTTGACCCCAGGAAGACGTAGTGCCTTGGACACGTCAATATTGAGTATCTTTGCGTGAGGGTGCGGACTTCTGAGGAGTTTTCCGTGGAGCATGCCTGGGAACGTCAGATCATCGGTAAACTGGGCTGAACCGTTGACTTTAGCAGCGGCATCCACCATAGGCAATCTTTTGCCTACCACACTGAATTGCTTTTCCATCTATTGTTTACCTCCCATCCTCCCAGAAGCGCTCATTACTGACTCGATGACTTTCTTGTACCCTGTACAGCGACAGAGGTTCCCGGCCATCTTCTTCTTGACGCTCTCTTCAGTGGGCTGAGGCTCTTCGTCCAATATGGCTTTGGCAGTCATGACTATTCCGGGTGTGCAAAAGCCGCACTGCAGCCCACCCAGCTCGACAAACGATTTCTGAATAGGGTGGAGATCGCCGCCTTCACTGAGGCCCTCTATTGTGACGATTTCCTTTCCTACAGCGTCCACGGCCAGCATCAGACATGAGAGATAAGCTTCACCATCCAGCAATACCGAGCATGCACCACAGGCGCCCAGATCGCATCCCTTTTTCGTCCCTGTGAGCCCCAGTTTATCCCTGAGGACCTCGAGAAGAGTCTGGTTTGGAGAAATCAGGACTTCGTACACGTCCCCGTTTACCGTCAATGCGATAGCTTGCTTCACTTTATCGACCTCCCATGGCTTCGCTGAGTGCACTTTTGACCAGCTGTCCCATCAGTTTTCTCTTGTATGAAATCGAATCGATCGACGACATCATCAATTGTGTTTCTTTAGCGACCAGGCCGTCCACTCCCTGGATGGTTTCCTCATTGAGTTCCAGACCTTTCAGGAAATCTTCCAGTTGTCGGGTTCTGACGGGCTTGCGGTCGACGGCGGTCAAAGCTATCCTCGATTCCCCGGTTGAAGCCGACGTCCACACAGCCGCTCCAACGATGGGGAAATCAATGCTCCCTCGATTGGCGATTTTCTTGTACGTTGAAAACCCGTCTGCAGATTGCTCAGGTATGACAATCTCGGTAAGGATCTGTCCTGGCTCAAGGTTCAGCGGGGTCTTGCCCACGCCGGAGAAGATGCTCTCCAGCGGAACCTGTTTTGACCCTTCTCTTCCGCTCAAAACCACTTCCGCATTTAAAACCAGGAGCGCAGGGGCAACGTCACCGCAGTACGTTGAGTAGCAAACCTGATCTTTCTTGGCGACGTGGCATGGGTCGCCTCCCGCTTTGAAACAGAGGGGTCTGGCACTCCGCCACCACTTGGATTGATTGAAATACTTGCATCTGGTTTGCTGACACAGGTTCCCTCCAAGGGTCCCCATGGTCTGATGATGATAGGATCCAACTGAGGAAGCCGCCGCGGCCAGAGCCGGTAGTTTCTTAGCCACGAATGGATCGTTGTACACTTTCTTCAGGCGAGTGAGCGCGCCGATCCTGACCATTCCGTTTGCTTTTCTTACGTAGTCCAGATCGCGCAAGCCCTTGAGACTGACGATCATAGAAGGAGTCTCGACCCTGTGCTTCATATTGACCAGCAGATCTGTTCCGCCCGCCAGCACCTTCGCGTCAGGCTGGTCGAGCAAGATCGCACAGGCTTCTTGAATGCTCTCAGGTTGCCTGTAATCGAATTTTGGTAACCTCACAGTCTTCCTCCTGTCTGCGGCAAAATCGGTCCGCATGCTCCAGGCCGTTTGGCCTTTTTTTTATTTCCAGTGCAGCCTTAACGACAATAACATTGCTCTAATCAGATCGGGGAGTCTCATCAGGCAATATGTGTTACATGTAAATATATTACTAGTAACATAAATCCGCTGTCAATCTTTTTCAGTTCGACTAGGCGAATCACCTGACAAAAATTCCAAATATTCAGCTCTGGGCAGATAGCTTTTCTTCAACATCTTCCCGCAATCGCCGTTTATCGAGTTTTCCAACCTTGGTCAGAGGCATCGCTTCGACGAATTCGATTCTTTCCGGAAACTGCAGTACAGAAGCTCCGAGTTCCTTCAGGTGAGAGATGATAGCTGCAAAATCCAGTCTGGCCCCGTCCCGCGGTTGAATATAGGCGCACACTCGTTCGCCCATCTCTCGATCCGGCATGCCGATCACTGCCACGAGCACAACATCAGGGTGGCCACTGATCAGGGTCTCGACTTCTGCTGCATTTATGTTTTCCCCGGCCCTCTTGACAATGTCTTTCAGTCTGCCGCACAGAACGATGTCTCCGCGATCGTCGATCATGGCCAGATCCCCGGATCGGAAAAAGCCGTCGGATGTGAAGGCTGTCTCGTTCTCTTCCGGATTCTTGTAATAGCCGGTAAACACGCCCGGACCTTTGACAACCAACTCGCCCTTGGTATTAGGCGGCAATTCACGGCCGTTTTCGTCAATCACCCGATACGCGTCATAGGGACAGGTCGGGCGCCCGACAGTGCGGCAGATCCGGTCCAGATCGTAATGGGATCTGGTCATGGTGCTCATGCCCTCGGTCGATCCATACCCATTAATAAATACACAGCCCAATTTTTCGCGGACCGCTTTGACGAGTTCCGGCTGGCTCTTTCCTCCTGCACAATACATCTTTTGCAGCGAGCTCAAGTCGTACTCATGCAAGCGTTCGAAATTGACCAAACGAGAGGCAAGCGTTGGCACACAAGGCAGAGCGGTCACTTTTTCTTTTTGGATGGCATCACAAATGGAGTCCGGAGTTGTTGAATCGAGCATGACCACTCGACCACTGCAACTCACGATGCTGGTGAAGCCCTTTGTAAAGGTCAGGTCGTGACCGATCGGGGTCACCACAAGTAGTACGTCATGAAGATTGAGTTCCCAAGCTGCTCCAGCATATTCCATGTTACAGAGAAGGTCATTATGGGTGTGCGGTGCAACTTTGGGGATGCCTGTGCTGCCACCGGTCGGGCCCATATGCGCCACATCTGAAGGATCCGGGCGGCTTGCTTCCAGTCTTGCCAGGTTATTTTCGGTTCGACTAACGCCTGCGATCAAATCCTCCAGTCGATGATGAGGGCAGTCCTCGCCGGCCCGGACCATGATAACGTGTCTGGTCTGGGGGTTATTTTTCAGCACCTCAGCTACGATGGGTCGATAGTCGGTCTTGCCCAAAGCTTCAGGAACCACCCAAGCGGACGCCTGCAATAGGCTGCAAAGGTGATTTGCTTCGTACTGTCGGTATCGATCGATCAACAAAACGGGGATGGCCCCGATCTTTTGCAGAGCGAAATATGTGTAGGCAAATTCGTGCCAGTTAGGCAGTTGCACAAGAACTCGTTGCTGGGGTTTGATCCCCAGATCCAGTAACGCTATGGCCAGCCTATCGGCTGTCTCACGCAGTTGTAAGTAAGTGAGGCGGGTTGCGTGATCGACCACTGCTGTTCTTTCCGGATATTTGTCTGCCGCTTTATCCACAAGATCGCGGTAAGTAAGGCCCGTCCACCAACGCCGGGAGACGTATAGCATCGAATCTTCCGTCCTGAAAGGCTGGCATCCTTCTAGTAGCATGTTGCGATTCCCCTCCTTTGAGGTTGCGGCTATTTCCGGAAGTGGCGGAGATAGCCGGACTGACTCTAAAGAGCCTTTTGAGAGGTGTTTATCCCATCGGTGTCAAGATAACAGTGTCATGGCCGGCAAGTTCGCCGGGTTATAAGAATGCCGCCTCGCCCCCATGTGCGCTTAAACCCAATGAAATTAGCATTAAGTTAGCGTCAATGCCCCGTTGCCCGCCTTTACAGAGGGGGCAAAGAGATTTCCGGGATCGTCAGGGCGTCATTCTAACGCCGATGGCTGCTTATGCAGTCACACTTCCAAAGATCCATGGGCAACTCCGTGTTGCCTAAATCTTCATGTCGTCGTCGGAAGACCGGTTCCTCAGCGCAGGAGGAACCGGCCCATAATCTTCAGTCATATTTCTAGTACGTTAAGATCACAGAGGTTGTTTCTTCGGGTAGGTCTCCTTCGCTACGAACGGCACAGCCTGGCTTCACTTCAGAGACCTGCTGGAAACGACGGTCAGCGATGCGATTTATTTGACTGCGCATCGCTATCAGGGATTTTTCTTTAGCCAATCGACGCAGAAATTTAGTGCCTCTTCCCCCGGAAGATTCTTGGCTTTCATTGCTGCCACGTATCCTGCCAAAATGGGCTTCACTGCTTCGGCCCAGCGCGCATCCTCTTCTTTTGAAAGAGTAATGAACTCGTGGCCCTTGGGTGTGGCATACTCCCTTCCTTCTTTATCTATCTGATCCCAAAGATTGCCGGTTTTTTCGGCCCATTCCAAATTGATTTTCTGTATCGTTTCCTGCACATCTTTGGGCAGAGAATCCCATTTCTTTTTGTTCATCGCGACAAAAAAGGCCAGAGAGTAGGCCGAGCCATAGTTTTGCGTGGTGCATTTGGTGACTTCTGTAAGTTTGAACCCTTTGAGTGCTTCTATGGGACAGACGACTCCGTCGACTACTCCCTTTTGCAGGGCATCATAGACCTCGGTCTGTGGCATTGCCACAGGCGTTGCTCCGAGAGCCCCAACCACTTTCGCACTGGTTCCGGAGCACCGGATCTTGACTCCCTTGAGATCCTCCATGGTTTTTACCGGCTTCTTGGACGTGTGTACTATCCCTGGACCGTACGCATGGAGGTACATGATTTTTGTCTCATCGAATTCTTTTGGTTTGAACTTCTCGAAATAGGCATTGCTCAGCCGAGTTGCCTGGATTCCACTTGTGTAGCCCAGCGGTAAATCGACCACTTCGGTAAACGGAAAGCGGCCCATCGTGTAACTGATAACGGACATGCCAACGTCGGAAATACCCTTAACCACTCCATCGTAGCACTGATCAGGAGGGGTCAGTGTCCCGCCGGGGAACATGTTGACTTTCACCGCGCCGTTTGTCCTCTTTTCTACCTCTTTTGCCCACTCTGTTGCCAAAAGAGTGTGGCCGTGAGTGGCCGGAAAGAAAATTGAGTAGGTCAGCGTTACCGTGTTCGCGCACTGGCCGGGAGTAGATACAAGAACGAGCAGTACCGTAAAAAAGCCGCAGACAAGAGCGCCAAATGTTTTTCCGTGCATGCTCAACCTCCTGACGATGATTTCACCCGTTTCTAACGGGTTGCGTGGCGGTGTGGATCAAGGCAATTCCAGAGTACGCTGATAATACGGGTCAAATCCATGACCATGAAATGTCAGCCACAATCAGCGGGCCCGTTTCCCGGGCAGCACTAGCTTCCTGTCAGAAACGCGGGCAGTTCTTCTGCCTGCGAGGAGTATGATTTTCTTTTCCCAAATAAGGTGATGTTTGGTTGCGATGATGGGGTTAAATTTGGGACGTGCTATGGCCGCGTCTACACGAATTGCCATGTCGGAGCGAATCGAGCGCCTTCAGGATCTGTCTCATGCGTCCTGAAGACCGCCCAGCGAGACAATCCGCTTCCGATCGGCGCATGTACGGAAGTAGCGAGGTTTTCCGGATCTCCGCAGGCAAGTCCGATTGCCGGTCCAGCCTGCACGAGAATGTCCCTTCCGGCCTTATACCAGGAATCGGGTCAGGCGATCCATTACATGTAATTAAATTACTAGTAACCTATATAGTGGCCCAGGAATTTTGTCAACTTTTTTTTGTCGCCTTTCACGTCGGTTCTCCACTTTGCAATAACCAGCAATGGTGTCAACTGGTTATCTGGGCAAAAGCTCCTTTACCGCGTAAGTGAAGAGTTACCTGCGATACCATTGCTGACTCAAACAACAAATATCTCGCTGGCCACCTGAATGGCGTGATAAGACATCGCACTGCGGGAAAAATCACTATTGACTGGGGGCCGATAGTGAGTTACCCTAACAAATTAATCACACAACCTTGCTACGCACCTCGTTCAATGAATATGTCCTGAAGCGTCCGGATCACTCTTGATGTCCAGGATTCGGTCGGACTAATTGCGGGTGCTAAGGCCCGAGACAATGTGGCCGCAGCAAAATCCTTGATCAGGAGTTGGCTTTGCGATTCCAAATTCGGCTATTACCCAGGCAGCTTTTCGCAGGAGCGGGCACAGTGCTGACGACCGTTGTACTGGCTCCGCTTATCATGCTCAGAAGCATGTTTCCACGCTCGGCGTACGCAACGTACCGTATGGGCCGAATGTGGAATTGGGCTGTCGCCAAGTTCATGGGGCTGACTTTCAGCATTAGCGGTGCTGAAAAAATAGTTCCAGGGTCGTCGTACATCATCGCCCCCAACCACCAGAGTTTCGCGGACATTCTCGCTCTGTTCGTAAACCTTCCGACCCCATTCAGGTGGGTCATAAAGAAGGAATTGCTGAAGATACCGCTTTTCGGCAAGGCTCTTGGCGCCACTGGAGCGATCTGCCTTGATCGCTCGGACAAGGAGCGGTCTGTGAAGAGTCTCCAGGAAGGTACCAACAAACTAGGTGAGGGCTGGTCGGTCCTGATCTACCCGGAAGGAACTCGAACCCCTGACGGGCTCCTTCATGCCTTCAAGAAGGGGGCGTTCATGATGGCTGTACAGACAGGGGTTTCGATCCTTCCAGTGACCTGCAACGGAGCATTCAAGGTCATGCCAAAGAACACGCTGTTGTTCAGGCCGGGGCATATCACGCTTTCTATTGGTGACCCGATACTCACGAAGGGGCTCACCGAGAGCAGCGTCCCGCAACTGATGGAGCGTACTTGGCAGGCGATCAACAAGCACTTGAATCCGGCTTACGATCCTTTTCAAAGAAATTTGCTTGACACGTAAGGATCCTTGCAATAAAATTTAAAATTAACTTTAACTTGCGTCTCTCCGGTCGACCCCGCGTCAAGGATCACGGGCGTTATGCAAGGAACAAGATCCTAGGACATTGGCACCCGTGCCGAGGACTTCACGCCGTGATATTATCCGGTCTATCCCCGTTCACAAAGAGCCCTTGTTCGTAACCGTGAACGCACCCTCGCAAAATGTGTGGAGTGCCTTTTCTCAAGGAGCTAGAGAATGAGTATCAAAATTTATGTCGGAAACCTGTCTTTCAATTCCAGTGAGAGCGAACTCCAGGGCCTTTTTGAAGCCTATGGAGCGGTGGATTCCGTAAAAATCATCGTTGACCAATTTACCAACCGTTCGCGAGGGTTTGGATTTGTCGAAATGCAAAACCGGGAAGAAGGTCTTAAGGCCATCGAGGAACTGGATTCCAGAGATCTAGGCGGCCGTAGCCTGAAGATAAACGAGGCTCGCCCCAAGACGAATTCCGGAGGCGCACGGCGCGACACAGGAAGATCCCGCTGGTAATAAAGCACTAGCTGTAATCTCAATGTGAATAGCAGGCCGGAGTTTGCTTTTGCGAGCTCTGGCTTGTTTTCTTTTTGGGTGGGCATCTGCCGGGGTCGCACAAACTTGAAACTTCCTTATTAGGAAAACTTCGTTGTTTTCAAAGGCAAATTCTCTACGATCATGGAAATTAGAAATATAGCCATTATTGCACATGTAGATCATGGTAAGACCACTTTGACTGACGCCATCATGAAGCAGACAGGGATGGTGGATGATGAAAACGTCAGTATGGATTCGGATACACTAGAAAAGGAGCGTGGGATAACGATTTATTCCAAAAACGCTTCAGTCTTTCATCGTGGAACCAAAATTAACATTGTTGACACTCCGGGACATGCCGATTTTGGCTCAGAGGTTGAGCGCGTCCTGCGATCTATTGACTGCGTGCTGTTGGTTGTCGACGCGCAGGAAGGTCCGATGCCGCAGACTCGGTTTGTTCTGAAAAAATCCTTAGAGCTTAGCCTTAAGCCGATTGTTATAATAAATAAGATTGATAAGCCGGCTGCTGATCCAGACTTGGCTCAGGAAAAGGTTTTTGACCTGTTTTATGATCTCGGTGCAAGCGATGAACAGCTGGATTTTACTACTATCTATGCCATAGGAAAAGACGGAATAGCCAAAGAGCACCTGGTTGATGAATCCAAGGATTTGTCTCCTCTGTTGGACACAATCCTTTCAAAAGTTCGTCCGGCTTCAGCAGAGAACAACATCCCTCTGCGCTTACAACCTTTTAACTTAGGTTATGACAATTTCCTGGGACGTCTGGCTATAGGCAGAATTTATGAGGGAGCTGTTAAAGCCGGAAGTGTGCTCACTCTGAAGAAGCTGAACGGAGAATCCAAAACAGGCAGAGTAACAAAACTTTTTACTTTCAAGGGCTTGGTAAGAGAAGACGTTCAAGAGGCTTTTGCCGGAGATATTGTTATGGTATCCGGATTCCCGGATATCGATATAGGAGAGACTCTTTGTGAGAATGCCGGTCAGGAGGCTTTGCCGGCCATAACTGTGGACGAGCCTACCATCTGTCTGAACTTTTTGATCAACAATTCTCCCTTTGCCGGTCGGGAAGGGAAATTTGTTACGAACAAACAGCTTCGTGAACGATTGGAAAAGGAACTGAAGGTTAATGTCGGTTTGAAAATTGACTTTATGACCGATTCATACAAAGTCTACGGCAGAGGTGAGCTGCACATTGCAATATTGCTCGAAAATATGAGGCGTGAAGGCTATGAAGTGCAGGTTTCTCAACCACAGGTAATTATTAAAGAAGAAGACGGCGAAATACTGGAGCCATTTGAGGAGGCGATTATTGACGTACCGGAAGAGTCATCCGGCACGGTGATCGAGAAACTGGGAAGACGCAAAGGAATTTTAGTTGGTACCGAAAGTAATGGCCGCCAGAAGAGAATGATTTTTGAAATCCCCACCAGAGGCCTTTTGGGCTATCATAACGAATTCATTGTGGATACCAAGGGGGAAGGAGTTCTCTGTTCCAGATTGATTGGCTACAAACCTCACGTTGGAGAAATAAAGAAACATTTTGTCGGCTCGATGATTTCCATGGCTTCAGGTAAAGCTTCGGGATTTTCCCTATATAATCTTCAGGAACGAGGTGCTTTGTACATAGGTCCCGGCACGGAAGTATACGAAGGAATGATTGTTGGAAACGTGTCCAAAGGAAACGACATGACAGTGAATCCTATCAAAGGTAAGCAACTCACAAACATGCGCGCCTCCGGGTCGGATGATGCCATACTGCTCACTCCCCCCTGTGAAGTTAGTATTGAAAAGGGACTGGAAATTATGGCCGAAGATGAATACTTGGAAGTAACTCCCCTTAGTGCCAGGCTTCGAAAACAATATCTTACCGAAATAGAGCGGAAGAGAGCAAACAAGAAGTAAGAAAGCCGAAACGCGATCCTGTGACTTCTTATACCATTTCGCTTTCAAATATGTAAAATCGGGGAGGCACTTCTTGTAAGAAGTTTCTCCCCGAACCCCACCTCAAGAACTTTTAGCACTCGCCGGAACCCCCATTTCCTGAAAAGAAATTTGGGGTTCCGGCAAATGATAGAAGTTTCTGGAAGGGGGTTTGGGGGGAAACTCTTTACTCAAGAGGGTCCCCCCAATCTTGCTTCTTTGAAAGCGCATTGGTATAAGTCGCGCCCCGACCGGGGCTTTCAGAAGCCTCATGCCCTACCGGGAGGACACGCCTGCCCGGCTGAACCCCACACGTTGCGCGAATAGCCTTGGTAGTAATTTCGCGGGGCCGGCGGCTGGTTCTGGTAATAACCTCTGTTATAAGCCGTTTGTGCAGGTTGACCGTATCCTCCCTGTAGGCCAGCTGGAGACTGCGCAGGATAATTGCTGGAGACAGTTCTTTGCGGTCTTTTGGCCGCGGGATTGGCAATCTGCTTTTTAGTTGGGCGAACGCCGTTTGCTGCAGAAGCAATCTGTGTGGATTTGTTTTTTGGTCCAGCCTTGGTTTGAGATTGTGCACCGGAATTTTTCTGTGTGAACTGGACAGGTTGTCTCGGTGCAACCTGAGGCTGAGGAATTGCCGGCTGTCCCTGTTGTGGGACGGAGTTAATTGTGTAAGATTTGGGCGCACCTGATGACTGAGACGCAGGATAGTACTGAGGGTATGGCTCATCTGTTACGTACGTGTATGTCTGGCTGTAGCCCTGATTGTATCCCATAAGGTAGTCAACGACATCTGCTTCGGAAATACATACAGACATCTGACCAAAAAGCAGGGCCACGGCCAGGGTTATCATTTTCGATTTCACAGGGACTCCTCCTTTAAGCAGCGCATTATGCAATACTGAGGATATCCTTATATTGATATTTTGCTATAAAGTCAAGCTCATTCGCGGAACGGATGAATAGAGCGGGCTGCCGAATACTTTTCATCGGCTTCCAAGCTGCTTTGTTTAGATCCATCTTGGAAATTGCACAAATTCGGACTCCAACAAGCCTTGACGCCTTACACCTGAACAAATTCAAAAATAAGAAACAGTCCGAATCGCCGTCCGTCAGAATGTCATCGGTTTATTGCATTTGGGCGAGCTTTGGGTTGGGTCATGAACAATATGTGAAATTATTATCTTTCGTTCAGTCGTGCAGCTTTGCTGTTACATTGCATTTTGTATCGGAGAACTTCTTTGTAAGACTATGAAATAATGTTGTGGTGCTCCCTGATCGTCCCTAACTCGATGAATCGCCGCCTCTCTGTTTTGATGCTTCCAATTGCTTTCGGACCGCACTGGTAACACCCCTTGCACCGTCAATCTGTGCCTCTCTCAGATCCGCACCTCTCAGATTCGCTTCTATCAGATTCGCTTCTATCAGATTCGCAGCACACAGATTCGCACTACGCAGATTCGCACCACTCAGATCTTGTGTGAAAAGAAACTGTCCGTTCAGTCCAATATTGTTGAGCATCAACAAAGACAGACAATAATCTTGGTTGGATTTGCGCTGTCCTCGGAGACGGGCTATCCAGTCTCCCGCTGAAGTTTCTTCCGGCCATTCTATGGCATAGGGCTCATTGACGGTCCTCGCACAAGCGCTCATACAGGCAAGCAATGCTTCTTCTGCGTTTCGAGCTTGTCTCAATTCTTCCCGGTAACTCGGTCGAGGATTGAGCCGATGCATTGGCATTCCGAATCTCAGCATGTGCTCCGTCAAATTGATAAGTTCGAGTTGCCATTGCCGAACATTTTCGACTGACTGTATCGCTATCTCATTTGACAAAAATTCGTAGAGAGCCTGATCCATAGCTGTTGGGCCAAAGAACTCGGTCCAGTGAAGTAAAGCCGTTTCTATGTCCCACCCTGTATCCGGATCTTCGGATCTTTGAGCAATATTTCGCTGAACAATTTCAAGTTGTCGAATAATTCTGCGGGCGGTGAGGTATTCATAAAAACTTTTGTGAGTAAACTCTATAGTTCGATCAGCTTTATGATCGCTGCTGCCTTCGCGAAAATAAAAAGCTGTGAGTAGCAGACGTACAGGACGGCTGGCGCGCGTCTTTAGCGCCTCCAGAACTTTTCTGAGCTGTGGTACTTGGCACCGTTTCTCAATAGCGCTTGCAGTGGTGCAACGACCTCCATGCCACGCACAGACAGCTACCTCTTCCAAGAATCTATTGAAATCCTGCTCTGTTAAGGTCGATATGAGTGAATATTCTGTGCCTGCCCATTCTTCTCGATGAAATACAGATCCAAGTATTTTGTCGTAAATTACGCTAGGATTGGTTTGCTGTGAAAAATCGATATCTCCTTTTTGGTACACGCGTGCGACCAGATGATTGAGAAGCGGTTGGCTGATTATGTTTCCAAAGGCTCCTTCTTTAATTTCTTGCGGACATTCCGTGTAATCAAGTCCTTTGCAGGCCCCGAACTTTCGCCACCAATCGTCTCGCTGGTCCAGTTTCAATAAATCAGAACCTTGGCTGAACGTTTCTTTGAAGTCTTCTTCCACATTATAGGCCAGCAGGTGGAGGACCTGACGCTCTGCTCGAAACCGGTCCTTATGCGATTGAATCGTATATTCCCGCCCGCTGATGATTACCTTAACCCGGCGCTTATATTGATTGGTATTGCCGAGTTCCCTTTTGACATGATCCAGAAAGCTCGCAACCAATTCTTCGGCAATTTTGCCTTCCTGAACCAATTCGTCCACGCCGTCAAAAATTACGAGACAGCCGAGCTGATCGTCAGCCGGGTTCAGAGGATTGAATTCCAGCTTTAGGTTGGTCTTCACATAATCAGAGACTGAGGTTTCCCATTCCTTCTCTAAGTTCAGACGGTGGAGGGGTATTCGCAATACCGGCAAGTCTTCTGCCAATTCAGCTGCAAACATTTTTGTGAATGAGGATTTACCGCTTCCCGGCCCTCCACTTATAATCCGAATGGCATCGTTCCGGTCACCATTCTTCAGCCAAGTCAGCAATTCCTCTTTGAGCCAAAAGGCGGTCCGTTTCACTTTGCCTTTATGAAAATCTTCGTAGTCAGGTTTGTCTTTGCCAGGCGGTAACTTCTCTTCATAATAAGCTCGTGGCCAAACATAGATCTGAACCAGCCCAAAAGGCTCATCAAATACCGGCTCATAGATTTCTTTCTGCAACCGCGCGAAATAGCTGCGCCAGGCCATCTCCTCCTGTGCGGCGGCGCTAGCCGGACTATCCAACGCATCTTTGACCAGCTTGTAATCATCAGGCCTTTCTTTCCATTCCACGTCCAGTGCCACCGCAAAATATCCTGGGAATCTGCCGGCGATTGTATCCGCAGAAGCGGCTTCCAACCCGAATTTCTGCAACCAATGACTTAGTGGTTTCTGGAAATTATGGATGAAAGCCGATCCTCGCGGACGACAGAAGATATTCTTTTCGAGGGTTACTTTTTGGCCTTCGAGCATTTTCGCCAATATTTCGGTGACTTCGTCTATATTTCTGGGGCAGCGTTCTCTCAGATTCTGAGGTTGGTCATTAATCAGATCGAAAACGGCTCGTACAATAGACCGAGTAATCCAAACGGCGGCGGCTTCACCCGGCTTATTCTTGTCGAAACTGAATGAAGTTAAAACATTTCCAAGGTTCTTAGCTGCTGATGGGGCGCTGAGCGTTCCGCCGTCAATTAGCGAAGTTCCTGCGTCAATTACCAATCCGAAGAGGGATTTGAAAAGATCCTTCCACTGGATTTTCACCGGCTTGAATAGCCACGATGGTGGTGGACTTATTTCAGGAGCCATTTTCCTTTCCCCCACAAACAGGGTGATCTATCATCGTGAATGATATCTTCTAAATGTATTTTGCGTAATCGTCATTCCTTCGGAAGCAGAAACCTAGTCTCGCCGCTATCCCATCAGTCTTGCTCTTCTGAAATGCCTGGAGCCTGCTTTCTCATTCATTGCAGCAATAGCGGCATCAACGTACTCGTATTCTCCGGCGGTTAACGATAACGCTACGCAGATTCAGCAGTCAACAATATTCGGTGGACATAGGTGATCGTGGCTATTGCGCCGCACGAGGCAATGTTGACCCTGTAGTGTCCGGTTTTATTCTCCCTCCAAGAAACTTCTATCATTTGCCGGGACCCCAAATTTCCTTTCAGGAAATGGGGGTTCCGGCGAGTGCTAGAAGTTCTTGAGGTGGGGTTCGGGGAGGAACTACTTACAAGAAGTGCCTCCCCGATTTTACATATTTGAAAGCGAAATGGCATAACAAGTACCGCCAAAGGGGGACCGTGAGAATCGCTACCCTGCAGTCCCTTGGGACGTTTTGACAAAATATGGTTCAGGTCTGAGTACTTGTAATGGACTTTTGTTGTTTTCCCATAACAAGTTCACAAAGAGTCAACGACGAAAGCGATTCGGCGGAATG